>JBAZHY010000061.1:0-8230 GCA_041652175.1 Pedobacter sp. | reverse complement strand
TGAATATCCAAAATAGAATTTTGGGAAATATCATTAGAACTGTTAATACTGCTCAGATTCAATGATAGTTTTTGAGCACAAACATTGAGAACTGAAAAAACAGTAATCAGGAGATAAAAATATAGGGCTTTATTATACATCAACAGCCTTACTTAACAAAACTTGTGCCCTGCTTTCTTTATATTCCGGATTTAATTACAATACATTCTTCTAACCTATATTTTATATCTTTTCGTTGTTATTAAATTTATTTATACACTATAATCCTTATAGTACATTGAATTTGGTTAAAAGCACATTTTTTTTGAGGATTATATTTCCCGATATGTGGATTATATTCCCGTGGAGAAATAAAGAATTTTATTATAAACGAAAAAAGCCAATCATTGCTGATTGGCTTCATTGTCGGGGTGGCAGGATTCGAACCTACGACCTCCTGGTCCCAAACCAGGCGCGATACCGGGCTACGCTACACCCCGAACACTTAATAAATACTGCGTAGCTTTTATTTATTAACGTGGTGCAAATATAGACTTTTAGTGATTGGTGGCAAATATTTTTTAAAATAATTTAAACAAATAATAAAGCAATTTGTTTAATTGACTGAGCAATAGGCAAAATAAGTTGCATAGTAAAACTTAGGATAGCTATTTATAAACCCGATTGTCCTGAAATAATCCGGGAGGTAATAGGGAATAGGATTAAATATTTATAAAATCAGTAAATTTATATTACAATTTTTTTTTACCAATACAAATAAATATTATTTAAATTGACATTAAGAAGATCAAACCGAGCCTTACAGCAGTTATTTTTGTTATCAATCAAATTAATATAGGATATGAAAAAAATAAGCCTGTTTGCCCTTGTGGCATTATTTGCATTTACAGCATGCAACAGTAACACAGAGAAATCTGAGAGTACCGCTACGGAGTCCGTAACCCAGGAAGCTCCGGCTGCACCGGTTGAAAAAGAAGTTTCAATTACAATTAATGCCGGTGATGATATGAAATATGATCTTTCTGAGATTAAAGTTAAGGAAGGTCAAACTGTTAAATTAACCCTGCATCATACCGGTAAACTTGCCAAAGAAGCAATGGGACATAATTGGGCATTATTAGCTCAGGGAACTATTGTTTCTGATTTTTCTGCAAAAGCTATGCAGGCAAAAGCTACAGATTACATTCCGGCAGGTGCTACAGAGGTTATAGTACATACCAAACTTATTGGTGGCGGTGAGTCTGATACCATTGAATTTGTTGCTCCTGCAAAAGGTGTATATGAGTTTATCTGTACCTTCCCGGGCCACTCAGCTATGATGAAGGGTACATTCTACGTTGAATAATATTATTATATAATTCAATAAATTGTTTAGAGCCCGGAATTATCAATTCCGGGCTCTAATTTTATAGCGCAATTGAATTGCTCTTAATGAGCTACCTCTTTCAGGAAGTCTTGTAATACCAATGCGTGATTATGCTCTTTATCTTTTGCAGCATAGAGCAAAGTAACCGTCCCCGAGGTTTTAACCAGATCTAACAAATGTACTATTGCTTTATTTTCTTCAAGTTCACCGATGTAGCGCTTTTTAAATTCATGCCATTTCTTAGGATCATGGTCAAACCATTTACGCAAGGCAACGGAAGGAGCAGCTTCCTTAAACCATTCATCTAACCGGGCATCCTCTTTCTTCAGGCCACGCGGCCACAAGCGATCTACCAAAACCCTAAAGCCGTCTGTTTTTTCCGGTGCATCATAGATGCGTTTAATCAGGAACTCCATTATAAGGATGAATTATATCAATTTGATTTAATATTACAGTTAAACTGGTGTATTTACTCGTGTGTGACTCATAGAATTAGTCTTAGACAATTTAAGGAAATATCCGATGATAGTCAATTATTGGGGGCTTGATTTTGAGAGGTAATCGGGATTAGCGGTGCTGATCCCTGAAGGGGGGAGGCTTCAAGTCAAATGCTGGTCGCTTTGCTCCCTGTCATTTTTTGTATGCTGCTTTGTCAGAGCAGGCTCTGCCCGCCGCATACAAAAAATGCCACCCTTCGGGGCAGCATTTGACTTGGCGGAGAGAGAGGGATTAGCTTTGCTGATCCGTTTGAGGGGTAGTCGCAAAGAACTGATTCCCTTCGCTGCGCTCACTACTTTTTTATTTTTACAATTTGCTCAAGCCTTGGGGCTCGATTTTGGCAGGTAATCGGGATTAGCTTTGCTGATCCCTAAAGAGGGGAGGCTTCAAGTCAAATGCTGGTCGCTTTGCTCCCTGTCATTTTTTGTTTGTTGCTTAACAAGAGCAAGCTCTGTTCGCCACAAACAAAAAATGCCACCCTTCGGGGCAGCATTTGACTTGGCGGAGAGAGAGGGATTCGAACCCTCGGTACCGTTGCCAGTACGACAGTTTAGCAAACTGTTCCTTTCGGCCACTCAGGCATCTCTCCTTTAAAATAAAAAGCCTCTTTTGAGGACTGCAAATATAGTAAATCAGTCAGGCTGGCAAAAAATATTTTCAATTCTATCTGATATTTATTTTTTATTCTTCATTAAAGTGAAAAAAGAAATTTATTAGTCACTGAAAAGCAACAGGATACACAAAATTCTATTCAACTGCATAATCAATTCTGACATGATAAATACCCATCAACATTGTCTTGAAGATGAGTTTTATAGTCTCAATATCTTTCAATGTGATGTTACTATTGGTCAATTGATCCTGATCCAGCTTATAGTCAATAATACGTTCTACCAGATCACTGATACTGATTGCATCCGGTTCTTTCATACTTCTGGAGGCTGCTTCGACTGAGTCGGCAAGCATTAATACTGCCGTTTCCTTTGAAAATGGAATTGGACCCGGGTATCTGAAAATATTTTCATCAACAAACTTCTCAGGGAAATTCTTCAGAAATGACTGATAGAAATAATCAACCCGGGTATTGCCATGATGTGTCCTAATAAAATCAATGATCATTTCGGGTATATGATGTTTTCTGGCAATCTCCACACCCTTATTTACGTGCTGTATAATGATTTGCGCACTTTGTTCATAAGAAATAGAATCATGCGGGTTATTCCCCCTGTTTTGATTTTCAATAAAAAACTGTGGATTAACAATTTTTCCTATGTCATGATATAAAGCACCTGCTCTGACCAGCAAGGCATTACCCCCGATTTTATAAATAGCTGATTCGGCAAGGTTAGCAACCTGCAAAGAATGCTGAAAAGTACCCGGAGCTTTAAATGCCAGATCCCTTAGTAATTTCGAATTGGTATTGGTTAGTTCCATTAAGGTCACATCTGAGGTTATTCCAAACATCCTTTCGAATGCATAAATTAAAGGATAAGCCAGAAGCGACAGAAGCACGCTGAAAATAAAAGGTGTAAAGTTTAACCATTCTATAGCTGTTAAGGATCCGTCTCTGATAAGCGAAATCCCTAAAAAGGCAACGAAGTAATTTAACAGGATTAATAATGCTGAAATCAGGAATTGCTCCCTCTTAATCAGATTTTTTATACTGTAAATAGCCACCATACCGGCAGAGATCTGAAGAAAGGCAAATTCAAAACTGTTTGGAACAAAAAAGCCGGCTATTAATACCACTAAAAGATGAATATTTAATGCCAGACGGGTGTCAAACAATATTCTGACGATAATCGGCACAATGCAGAAGGGAATATAGTAAACACTTGGAATTTTAATCCGGATTGCCCATGACAAAGCGATAAGCATTCCCGTTATTACTATTAATATAAGCGATAACTGCCGGTTATCATCGAAAATATCCCTTCTGAAAAGATATAAAAAGACCATTAATAAACTTATGATAAGTCCCGCAAGTAAAAACTGGCCAAACAAGACCAGATTTCTGGTTCCACCAAGCCTGGCATCTTCTTCATAAGCCGCCCTGAGTGATTCAAGCTTCTGAAATATTGCAGAATTGACCATTGTTCCTTTTGCCACAATCAATTCACCTTTTTGAACCATCCCTCTTGTCAGTGAGATACTGTTTAATGCATTTTCTTCAAGTTTATCAGTCAGTTGCTCATCGTAAATGTAGTTAGCCTTTAAATGATTTGAAATGAGTTTGATCAGCCATTCCTTATGCTCAATCGTATTGTTTCTGTTAATTTCTCCTTGAATAAATTTAATGGCATCCTTCAAATTCAGGGCATCTGCAGTATTAAGCTGAGTGGATATATTATTGTTAATCAGACTGAAATTGTAATTTTCTCCGTATCGCTGATACTTTTTTACCGGATTCATTAACCCCCTTGAATAGATAGACCTGAGAATTCTGTTTCCTTCTTTATGGTATATTTCCTTTTCTGTTTGTAAAAACTCAGAACTATTCCATTTAGCATCAAATTCTATATTGAATCCTTCGATAGAACTTTCGACAATTTCCAGATCATTTTGATAGATAGGAAATACCGATTTTAATATTTCATCTTTATCTTTTTCTGTCTCTTCATTTGTCTTCTTGATAGCAAAGCTATAGGGAGAAAAGAGGTCTTTTTGCATCCAGGTTTTGCCTTTCTCATACTCATACCTGAACCGGGCCTGCTTGGGTAGAAAAAGTGTGACAAAAAACACACATAAACCCATCATTACAAATTTCAGATTAGAACTGTATTTGCGGTATAAAACCAGATGTAATTGCTTTTTAAGTTTTGCCAAGTTGATAAGCTTTAGGTCAAATTTAATAATTTATGTGAGAAGCATCAATTTAGGACATTCCGGTATCGGTCTGATTTACAGATTGTAGTAAATCAGGACAAGGTGTTAATCAAAAAAAATCATAAAATCCATGCAAATGTTGGAGTTTTTATATTGTTTTTATACTTTTGTCGCAAGTTGCACCCATAGCTCAGCTGGATAGAGCAACGGTTTTCTAAACCGTCGGTCTCTGGTTCGAATCCAGATGGGTGTACAGACAAAAAGGCTTTCTGATTATCAGGAGGCCTTTTTTGTATCCCTGCCCATTGAGCCGTCCTCGCCATCTTTGACGCTCCTACGGCGCGCTTAGCTACTAAAGGTATTGGATTTATCGTCTTTTTGACTTAATGGAACGGAGAAAAATGTATGTAAGGTATCATTTCTGTTAAATTCAGGACTTGAGTCTCTCAAATAAGTTTAAAACTATTAATCTAATTAATTTTTGTTTAGTTTTATTTTATAAGTCTAAACTAAAACTAAACGTATGATTAACAAATTATTAGGCGGTAAAATATTACTTGCTGCCCTGTTACTTTTCCAATCTATTTATGCTTATTCCCAAACAAAGCCTGTTATTGGAGTTGCCGGAATTTCACACGAATCCAATAGTTTTAATGTGAAGAAAACTGAACTTGAGGATTTCCATATTACCATCGGTGAATCTCAGCAGGAGAGGGCTAAACGCTTCTTTGCCGGAGCTTCTGCTAAAACAACCAGTGCGGGTTATATTGCCGGTGCAAAGGAATTTGGCCTGGACCTGTATCCAACCCTGATTACATCAGCCACACCAAGAGGGCCCGTAACTGACAGGGCTTTTAATACCATGATGAATGAGATCATCACCGGACTAAAAGCTGGTCCTAAGTTGCAGGGTATATTACTTAATCTGCATGGTGCTATGGTTGTTGAAAGCTATCCGAGCGGTGATGAAGAGATTGTCAGAAGGGTTAGAAATGCATTCGGACCCTCAATGCCGATTGTAGTGACGCATGATTTTCATGCCAATATTACACCAGAGATGGTTAAATTGTGTAATGTACTGATCACTTTTAAGGAAAATCCACATTTGGATACTTATGATCGTGGTTATCAGGCTGCCGATATTATGGCGAAAATTGTAAGCGGCAAGGTAAAACCTGTTCAAAGTATAGTTAAGCCCCCAATGGTTTATAATATTGCCTTTCAGAGTACTTATTCCGAGCCATTATTGCCAATTACTACTGAAAGTAAAAATGTCGAAAAGATTCCGGGTGTTCTGGCTGTAAGTGTTTCCGGAGGGTATCAGTATGCTGATGTTCCCTGGATGGGACCGTCAGTGGTAGTGGTAACTGATAATAACAAAGCCCTTGCAGATAAGGAAGCTAACAGACTTTCGCAAATGTTATGGGATACCAGGGAGAAAACCAGAATCAATAATCCTAAGCCTGCTGAAGCAGTTAAACAGGCCATGCAGCATGAAGGCCGGCCGGTTATACTGATTGATATGGGCGATAATATAGGCGGTGGCTCAACCGGCGACAGTTCTTTTATGCTTGAAGAATTGGTTAAGCAGGGGGCTAAAGGATGGGCGATGGTAGTCTATGATCCTGAGGCTTATAAGATTGCCGAAAAAGCAGGAGTAGGCAAAGCCTTTGATTTTTCCGTGGGTGGTAAATCAGACGATATGCATGGTAAACCTGTACATATTAAGGGTGAGGTTCGTTCATTGCATGTCGGACGTTATCTTGAAACTGAGATACGTCATGGCGGAGGCAGATACTGGAATATGGGAAATACTGCTGTTATTCAGGTTGAAGGTTCAACGCTTGATGAGCCAAACCTACTGCTGCTTACAACTGAACGCGCCAGTCCGAACAGTGCTCACATTTTTATTTCAAATGGGGTGTATGTAGAACGTCAGAAAATTCTGGTGGCAAAAGGTGCGATAGCTCCGCGTGCAGCTTACGAGCCATTTGCATCCAAATTGATTTCTGTGGACAGTCCGGGTGCTACCGCAATTAATCCGGATTGGTTTAAATATTATAATATCCGAGAGGGCTTATTCGGAATTCAAAAGTCAAAGAAATAAGTTTTCCGATCGGTGACTTACGTCAGAGTGAAAATAAAAAAGGCCGGCAAGATTAATCTTGCCGGCCTTTTTTTATTGGTTTTTTATACAGGTACTTGCTGACTAACCTTTAATTCCTCTGTATCATCAACGGGTTTCTTTCTCCACCAGTTGGCGAGGAAAGATCCCGAGATATCCATCCAGGTACCAAAAATAGCAGGGTAGAGCCCCATTGTGGCAGCTCTTCCAAGTTCATAAGCAATACCGGCTGCCATACCTCCATTCTGAAGTCCAACTTCTATGGCTACCGTACGACTGTCTCTTTTGTTCATTTTGAAGAGCCGGCTGCCATAGTAGCCTAAAGCAAATCCCATTCCGTTATGAATAACTGCAGCAAGGAATAACATAAAGCCCATGGTTAAGAGGCTTTCTCTTCCTGCAGCAACAATTACAGCGATAATAAACACATTCGCAGCCATGGCAACTAATGGCATGGCTGCATTTAGCCAGGCACTTCTGTCACCAAAGAATTTATTGAAAATGATACCGGCCATCAATGGTAAAAAGATCATTTTACCAATGCTGATCATCATTCCTACGGTATCTACATCAGTACAGGCGTGATGAATGGTGCCATTAGTGTGGCGAATGAGGTCAATGTGATAGATAATGCCAGATTTCCCTTAGAAAGAAAGTTCAGAATGTTGGATGAAACTCCACATGGAACACATCCGATTAGTATTACTCCGGCTGCAATCTCAGGAGGAAAGGTAAAAATCAAGGTCAGACTTAATGCCACAAGCGGCATGATTGTAAATTGCAGAACTAAACCAATAAGTACCCCTTTAGGCATTTTTAATACTCCAATAAAGTCTTTTATTCCCATTGTGGTGCCCATACCAAACATAATAAGCTGTATCAGGGGAACAATAAGTTTTTCAGTTTTAAATCCGCCAATATCTGTCACATAGGAAGGATAGATCATACTCATACAGGCAGCTGCTATTACCCATATGGTAAATGAGAAACCTTTTAAAAGATCTGTACCATTAATAGCAACCAGCAGACAGGCAAAAAAGATACCTACCATAAAATTACCCTCCCGGGGCATTCCAAACTGGTAGAGTAAAATAAACGTGATCAAAGAAAGAACAGAGAGTATCTGGAAAGTTTTAAACAGAGTTTGAAGCTTCATAAATTTTAGGCAGAATTAGTTTTAAGTGATTGATAATGAAAATAAAAATATAAAAATTAGTGTAGTTAAGAATTAAAATCATAATTATTCTCTTAATTCTTTACAGCGTTAAAAGAAACAATCAGAAATGATCATTCGTGAATATTAAATTCGACTTTGCTGTTAAATCCCGGAAGGACGATCCCGATAAATTGTCGGGACTGTAAGGCTCAATACCTGTATTTATGAATGATCCTGACCCGGAGCAGGATTTCACCAG
>JBAZHY010000060.1:0-8251 GCA_041652175.1 Pedobacter sp. | reverse complement strand
ATCCAGAATGTGAGGTCTGAAAGCCTGGTTGGTCTTGATGATGTAGGAACCCTTCGGATAGTTTTTGTTTCCGGCACTAAAATCCTGATTTGCTTTATGAACGAGAATCCCCGAACGGATCAGAGCATTTATAAATTTTATGGCCGTCTGGAAATCGGCTTGTCCGGCAGGAATAATGTATCCTCTTGCATCCCGCCTGGCCGGATCACGCATGATCTGATCAAAATATTTGGTTGGAATGGTTCCGTTAGTTGCAATTTTTGCAGAGGGCTCTTCTTTACGATAAGCCTGTTTAATAGCCTCTACTTTATTCGGAGATAAGCCCCAGGTGTCTTTACTACCTCTTTCTATTGAATTTTTGCCCATCAGGTAAATATTGTAAAGCAATTCATCGCGATGACGCCGGGCAAAATTAAGGACGGCATAATTCATTGATATTGAATAATCAATTGATTGTCTGAAATGCCATTTCTGAGGAGTAACAGGAAAGGTTGTTCCTCCATTCGGAATTAATCTGTCAGGTACCAGTGTAATTTGGGAAGGTGTTGGTCCCCCGATAGTTTCAGTCAGAAGCCCGATGATGTTATGAAAATAGGTTGTAGTACGTAATCCACCATTATACCAGGTAGAGAATACCGAACCGTATTTTTGTGTATATCCTGGTTTGTTTTCACTATTCAGTCTGTTATTCATAGCAGCGCCAACAGCATCAAGGCTGGTCATCAGAATCGGATCAAAAACATAGTTGAAGGGATCACGATAAGGGGCACCTGCAACGACAGAGCCTTCAGGTCCGCGCTGATGGTGATTGTACATGATCTGTGGTAACCACTCTACAAATAGCTGCCGGCTTATATTCTGAGTTTCTCTCAGGTTCATCATGAAAAAGTCGCGGTTATTATCATGTCCGGCATATTTTTCATAAAGGCGGGGTAAATGATCCAGACTTCGTTTTTCAGGAGTTTTTTCGCGCATATACCAGTTACTTACCAGTTCATGGCCATCCGGGTTGGCATGTGTCATTAATATAATGGTATTATCAAGAATCCCGAGTGTCTCAGCATCCTTTCGGCTTACCAGATTCCATGCTGTTTCAATCAACTGATGAATACCGAGGGTTTCGGTTGAATGCAGCCCCCCGTCAATCCATACGACTGCTTTTCCTTGTTCTGCCAATGAGCGGGCCTCCTGATCTGTCAGTCCTTCGGTACGTGCAAGTTTTTGTGATATCTCCTTATAGAATTCAAGCTTTTTAAGATTTTCGGGTGAAGAAATGATCATCATCGGTTGATTTCTTCCTTCCTCGGTTAGTCCGATACTTTGAAGTTTAACCCGATCGGAGCTCTCAGCAAGCTTTTTAAAATACTCCTCTGTCTGAGTAAAATTAGCTAACTGATAATCATCACCTATGGTAAAACCGAAATGCTCTTTTGGTGAAATTTGTGCAAATGAATTACTTATCAGAAATAAACTGATCAGCAACAGGGAGAACTTACGCATGCTTTGAATAATTAATTGGTTTTGATAATGCAAGGTAATAAGTAGAAATTAAAAATTAATATGAGATCAGGAGTGTATCTTTTGATCAGCTTTAGCTTAAATTAGATTTTTGCATCAATTAACTTATTAAAATGCTCCCTTACGAAGAAAAGGCTTATCATGAACTTGAATTATGGAAGAAAAAGTTTCTGAAAGAACCTTCTTTGTTTGATAAGGTTTCAAAAGGATTACAAAACAGGGTAAATAAAATAATTCCTGAGAAAGTGCATCGGGGGATTACCCTTGCAATTGAAAAAATGGTAAAGGCTGTACTTTTTGGTGCTAAGTATATCACTTCAGCACCACGTCAGGATAGTTCTTTGCAGCTTAGAGAGGCATTTGTTAAAGAGAGAATTGAATTCTACAGAAAAACTGCATCGGCAGAGGGGGCTGTAACTGGTGCCGGTGGTTTTCTTCTGGGGATGGCAGAGTTTCCGGTTCTGATAGGCATAAAGATGAAAATGCTTTTTGATATTGCTGCCCTCTATGGCTATGATGTGAAGGATTATCGAGAGAGGCTTTACATTTTATATATCTTTCAGCTTGCATTTTCGAGTCAGCAGGCAAGAAACAAGGTATTTCATCAGGTTGCAGATTGGGATACATTCGTGAAAACATTACCCGCTGATGCCGAAAAGTTTGACTGGCGCAGCTTTCAGCAAGAGTACAGGGATTATATTGATCTGGCAAAAATGGCACAGCTGATACCCTTTATCGGCGCCGCAGTTGGTGCGGTAGTAAATTATAAACTGATCAATAAACTGGGGGAAACAGCGATAAATTGTTACAGGCTGAGAAAGATCAGTCCCTTAAAAATTATTCATGATCCCGGAAACAAATCCCTTCCGGAAAGCTGATCTTCTAAGTATGAAATGCCTTTTTACCGGGGATCTTATGAGATTATCTTACAAGATTCCCTGCTATATCAATCCTGACATTATAAGGCTGAAGGTATTTATCTGCCAAAACCCCGAATTCTTTTTTGTTGATAGCCCTTTTCGGATCAAAATTGCTGTGTAGTTTGAAACTTTGCTTCCATCCTTCTTCAATTTCCTTTTTTAACTCGTTACCCCTTGCGGCAATAAACATGAGTAAACTGATAGTATGATCAATGGTTAATACTTCATTTTTATTATCGGCGAACCAAATCTGACTTCTGGTATAAAACTCTTTCATAGTTGATTGAAGCTCTTTGTGGCTAACAGTACCTGCCGTGTCGAGGCGGATCTCATTGTTTATGATTTTTGGTTTGATCAGGCCGCTTAGTCCAAGCCGTTGATAGGCCATAAAATTAGGGTCATTCCTGTCGATGTCGGAATAAGGAATAAGTAAGGCATTGAAGGCCAGTAATTCGCCCTGAGTAACCCTTACATTAACAGTTTTTGTAGTTGTTTTAAAGAATGCACAATATGCGGCTATGGCACCCGCTGCACGGCCAGCCGACATCCTAACAAGTCTTTGTCCGGCAATTTGCCCGGGTAGAATCACTAAATTTTCTACAGTCTGAGGAATTAATGCAGCCATTGGTAGTGGGATACGTAAAGTCTCTGATCCGGCATAAGCAAGTGCTACAGCAGTCCTGTAAAGTTTTCCCTCAAACGGATCCTGACTATTAACCGGTATGGCCATTGTTTTTTTGGTATCGACACCCAGAAGTGCGGAGACCGACAGATTTTCTGTTGCATCGACCACCACATCTGCTTTGATTCTTTCACCTCCTTTTAATCTGACTTCCCATCCTTTTCCGTCTTTTTTAATGCCATCTACCACATTATTATGATTCAGACTAAGGTTTTTTACGGTATCAGTAATGCTTTTTATCAGATTGACAGCCTGATCAAGTTTTACCTCCGATCTGATCAGGGAATCAGCTGCAGGAGTCCTCTTTCTGGCTTTCATGGCATAATAGTTCCTGATATGGGTAATGAAGCTGATATCCTCTGCGTTAAAAACAGGATTTACCGATAAAGACTGTGTAAGATATATGGTTTTTGCTCCTGACCGGGCTGATTGAATTGCTGCTGCAACTCCTCCCGGAGTATTACCGACTACCAATACACCTGTTTTTGAGGTTTGTGCCTGAATATTGATGCATGCACAGAAAAGAATGCTGAAAAGTGATATCCCTCTGATCATATTTAGTTTAAATTGGGCTGAATTTACAGTTTCTTTATTAAATTTATTAATAACCATTTATAAGCTTTATGAAACTCCATATACGACGAAAAAGTATTATCGTATTACTCTGCATCTTAAGTTTTACATTCGGTGGATTTGTTTTTCGCAAGTTTGAAGAAGAAAAAATTACCCGGATCCTGGTTAAGCAAACTCAGAAAGTTTTTGCACTGGAGTTTACGGATTCCGAAATTGATACCATGCTGGAAGATCTGGAAGGTCAGCGAAATAGTCTCATTGCACTGAGAAAGCTGAATATACAGAACCAGGTTTCCCCCGCCTTGAACTTTAATCCGCTTCCTGTAGGTTATCAGTTTCCTGATCAGTCGAACTATTTTAAAGTTACGCCCTTACCATCTTTAAAAATGCCTTCCAACAGGGATGAGCTTGCTTTTTACAGTATTCCTCAGCTTGCCTCCCTAATACGTAGCAGGCAGATCAGTTCTGTTGAGCTCAGCCGGTTTTTTATTGACCGGATCAAGAAATATGATTCGGCTTTATTGTTTTCGATCACCATTACTGAGGAGCGTGCAATGAAACAGGCAAAACAGGCAGATGCTGAGATTGCTGCAGGGAAATACCGGGGTTTACTTCATGGTATTCCTTTTGGTATTAAAGATCTTATCGCTGCAAAAGATTATAAAACTACATGGGGTTCTGTTCCATTCAAAGAACAATATATTGATCTGGATGCGACTGTTTTAACAAAACTTGAAAGTGCCGGAGCTGTGCTGATTGCGAAATTAACTCTGGGAGAATTGGCCATGGGCGATGTATGGTTTGGAGGTAAAACCAGAAATCCCTGGGATATAAAAAGAGGATCCAGCGGATCTTCTGCCGGCTCAGCCTCGGCTGTAGCTGCCGGTTGCATGCCTTTTGCTATCGGTTCAGAAACTCTGGGTTCTATCGTTTCACCTTCAACAGAATGCGGAACGACAGGTCTGAGGCCAAGTTTCGGTCGGATCAGCAAACATGGTGCGATGGCATTAAGCTGGAGTATGGATAAGCTGGGTCCAATAGCGCGTAATGTTCAGGACTGTGCTATAGTTTTTAATGCGATCCAGGGTGCAGATGGTAAAGACCTGAGTGTGATTACTGCTCCATTCAGTTATACCAGTCCGCTGAATAACAGCCTGAAAGGAACCCGGATTGGTTATATTAAATCTGAGTTTAACCGGAAATATGCAAATTCTGCAAATGATAGCCTGACTTTAGTTAAACTGAAAGAGATGGGTGCTGAACTTGTTTCTGTGGAATTACCGGAACTGCCTTACGGAGACATGCTTATTGTCTTATCGGCTGAATCGGGTGCTGCTTTTCAGGGTTTAAGCTTAACAAACCGGGATGATATGATGGTCAGACAGGATAAAAATGCATGGCCAAGCGGTTTCCGCTCAGCGCATTTTATTCCAGCTGTAGAATACATTCAGGCAAACCGGGCAAGGACAGTTCTGATTGAACAGCTTCATCAGAAAATGAAGGGTATTGATGTGTTTGTTGCTCCTGCTTTTGGTCAGAATCTGCTGGCAACAAATTTAAGTGGTCATCCATGTGTAGTATTGCCTAACGGGTTCAGAAATGGTCTTCCGGGCAGTATTACTTTTACGGGACAATTATTCGGAGAGGGAAAACTACTTAAGCTTGCCGGGGCATATCAGAATGCTACCGGATTTAATGAGAAGCATCCGGCAATGAATTTTTAGAAGGGCTAAATCTGTCTCATAACAAGGTATCTATGCAAAAAAGTATCAGGGCAATTTTTGAGCTTCAAAAGGCTCACAGTATTAGTTTACGATGCACAAGAGCCGGAGAGCGGAAAGACAAGCTCAGAAAGCTAAAGTTGCTGATTCAGGAAAATGAAGGATTGATATTTGAAGCGCTTCAGCAAGATCTTAGAAAATCAGAGTTTGAAGCGGCACTGACTGAAGTATATTTTGTTTATGCTGAGATAAATTTTGCGATAAAAAATCTATCTGCCTGGTTAAAGCCCCGAAGAGTTGGGGCAGCTATCAGTGGTTTATTTACAAAAAACAGGATATTTTATGAACCTAAAGGAGTTTCTTTAATCATTGCGCCCTGGAATTATCCCTTTCAGTTATTGATTTCACCACTTGTTTCGGCTATTGCAGCAGGTAATTGTGTGATGCTTAAACCCTCTGAATTAAGTCCGGCTACCAGCGCAGTTCTGTTAAAATTAATCAATAACCATTTTGACCCGAAAGAAATAGCTTGTTTTGAAGGAGGTATCAAAACATCAGAAGCCTTGCTTGAATTACCTTTCGATCATATTTTCTTTACCGGAAGTTCGAAGGTAGGTAAGATAGTTATGTCGGCTGCAGCCCGGCATTTAAGTTCTGTGACTCTTGAACTTGGAGGTAAATCCCCCGCGATTATAATGGAAGATGCCGATCTGGAAAAAGCTGCTGAAAAGATTGTCTGGGGCAAGTTTATCAATTCAGGCCAAACCTGTATCGCACCCGATTATGTTTTGATCCATGTTAATAAGGAGCAGGAATTTCTCAGGCTTGCATCTTTAAAAATCAAACAGCTATTCTATAAAGACAATACCCTGAATAAGGGCAGCTTCGGTAAGATTATTAATAAGTATCATTATATGCGTTTAAAAGCAATCTATGATGAAGCATTGAAAGATGGAGCGATTGTGATAAAAGCAGGTACTGACAGTGATGAAGATCTAACGATTGCCCCGGTTTTATTAAGCAAAGTTTCTGAATCATCGACAATTATGCAGGAAGAGATATTTGGTCCTTTACTTCCTGTAATTTCCTTTTATTCAGAAGATCAGGCTATTGATTTTGTCAGCCGCAGGCCAAAACCACTGGCATTGTATATTTTTTCGGGTTCTGCTAATATGACCCAAAAGATTATCAGACAAACTTCTGCCGGAGGTACCTGTGTGAATGATGTGGTGTTGCATATTTCAAACCCAAATCTTCCGTTTGGTGGTGTCGGAAATAGTGGTTCGGGTAGTTATCACGGATTTTTTGGATTTAAGGCATTTTCACATGAACGTGCAGTAATGTTCCAATCTAAGATAGATTTTGGTAAAATTGTATACCCGCCTTATCAGAATAAGAAAGGCTGGTTAAAATGGATTAAAAAAATTATGTGATGGCTGATGTACTGCATTTGTTTCCGGTACTTAATTCCTCTCTTATTGAAGTACTGTCGGGGTTAAGTGAGCGGCAATGGAATACTAATACTTTATGCAGCCAATGGAAAGTCAGGGACATTGCTGCTCATTTGCTTGATGGGGCACTCAGAAGAATTTCGGCGGGCAGGGATGGAAACCAGATGGATGAACCGGATATTCATTCTTATTCTCAGTTAGTATCTTATTTGAATGAATTGAATGCTGATTGGGTAAAGGCTTACCGCAGAGTAAGTCCACAGCTTATTATTTCTCAACTCAGCTCTGCCTATGAAGAGTTGTATACCTATCTGAAAACTTTAGATCCTGATGCTCCGGCTATTTTCCCGGTATCATGGGCGGGTGAAAACAGCTCAACTAATCGCTTTGATATTGAAAGGGAATATACAGAGCAATGGCATCATCAGCAGCAAATCAGAATGGCAGTGGGGGCAGCTTCAATTTTGAATCCTGAATTTTATCATCCTTTCCTCCGGATTTGCATGAAGGCATTGCCCTATCATTATCGTAGTATAAATGCTGATGAGGGAAGTACGGTCAGAGTTGAAGTTGTTGGAAACGCCGGTGGAGTCTGGTGCATTCAGTACCTGTCGGGAAGCTGGTATTTCTCGGGCAAATCTGACCGGGCGGATTCAATGGTTTTTATTGATGAGAATATCGCATGGATGCTTTTTTCAAACGCAATTAAAGTCAGTGAAGCTATGCAGTTCTGGCAGGTTTTAGGAGATCAGCAGCTGGGTGCACATGTCCTTTCAATGCGAACTTTTATGGTTTAAATAAATCAGATATGATAAAAGATCAGGAAAAGTTAAAATATCCGATAGGAAAGTTTAAGCCGGGGCGCCCTGCTGAAGACGAATATCCCGTATTGATGGATGCTTTATTGGCATTACCCGTAAAGATTCGTGCTGCTGTCAATAACTTAAGCGATGAGCAGCTGGATACACCTTACAGAGAAGGAGGCTGGACCCTGAGACAGGTAGTTCATCATCTTCCCGATAGCCATATGAATGCCTATATCCGTTTCAAGCTTGCTCTGACTGAAGATAATCCGGCAATCCGGATTTATCATGAAGACCGATGGGCTGAGTGTGGAGAAGCGCGGTCGGGACCGGTAAGTGATTCGCTGGATCTTCTTGAAAGCCTGCATAAAAGGTGGGTTTCCTTTCTTCGAACATTCAGTAAGGATGATTTTTTAAGAACGTATTTCCATCCGCAGCATCAGAAGAATTTTGTACTGGCAGAGGTGCTGGCTATGTATGTCTGGCATGGTGAACATCATCTGGCTCATATTCTGGAAACGAAAAAAGCCAGAGGATGGTAAAAAAAATAGCTCATTAACCCTTCGGTTAATGAGCTATTCAA
>JBAZHY010000059.1:0-8279 GCA_041652175.1 Pedobacter sp. | reverse complement strand
AGCTACCATCTCAGATTGAACAGTCCAGTTAGACGGCACAATAATCTTAGTTCCGCCAAACACCTGTACTACTTCCAGCTTAACAATACCCTTTATATCTGCCTGCATCAGATTGATTTCAGAGCCTCCGAAAAAGTTAACGATCTCACCACCCTGAAAGTTTTTAGAGACAATATTCTTTTTAATTCCTCCGAAAACTGAAGTAGATTCTACCCGATCCCCTGGAAAATTATTGGAGTCGAATTGTGTTTCCTGGTCATGAGCAGAATATTCAGATTGAAATGATGGATCAACCCTTTTTTCCCATATCGGAGTATTTGTATCCTGATTTCTCTTTCTTCCGAATATCAGGTAAGCACCCATACCGATAATCAGAAAAGGCCAGAAGAATCTGCTTAATTCCATATCCGGCATGATCTTATTGCTTAAGAACAAGGCCCCTATAGCAATTGGCATGAATGCGGACGGGCGGTTATATCCTTGTCTTGAGCCAATAAATACTCCAATAATGATCAGAAATACCGGCCAGCTGAATATCCAGCCCGGGATAAAATACAGATTCAGCGACTTCAGTAATAGGATGAATCCTAATCCCAGTAGTATCAGACCAACTAAGGCCTTACCTGACTTCTGATTTGAGCTCTTGAAATTTTGCATGGCATATTAATTTGATTCAAAACTATGATCTAATCTTATTCTTTTAAAAACAATTTAGGCAAGTTTACCACAGTTCTCGGTGAATGTCGGAAAAATGTCGGTGAAAATTTAATCGGGAAGATAGAATTAAGCCTGATTTCCGGATTTATTTCAGACGAAACATCTTCCGGTCAATAAATTGATTTAAGTTGTGTTTCAAACAATATTGTTGAAAACCTGCTTATTAAATGAAGGATATGCTGAAAATTGGAATTATTGGCTTAGGGGATATTGCACGTAAAGCTTACCTGCCCGTAATTTGCAGCAGGGAACTCGAGATACATCTTTTTACCCGGGACAGCGAAAAACTTTATAGTATTGGCCGGCAATACAGAATTTCAAATCTGCATCTGAGTCTGGACTCTATTCTGAGAAGTGGGGTTAAAGGGGTATTTGTTCATACCGCTACTGAATCTCATGAATATATTATTGAACAGCTGCTGCTGAATAATATTCATGTTTATGTAGATAAGCCGATTACAAATAATTATGATTCTGCCAGAAGACTTTCAGAACTTGCAGAAAGCAGGGGTTTGATTCTGATGACAGGTTTTAACCGTAGGTACGCCCCGGCTTACCGGGAGATTAAGCAGATGCAACATGTGAATATGATTATTCTGCAGAAAAACAGACATTCGCTACCCGGGGATATCAGGACTTTTGTTTTTGATGATTTTATTCATGTTCTGGATACATTGCTCTTTTTATTTGACCAGCCGGTTAAGGAGCTTATTGTAAGAGGGATGAAGGATGGTAACAAGTTATTGCATGTAATGGTGCAGTTAATAGCTGAGAATGGTGCTGTCGCAATGGGTATCATGAACCGTGATTCGGGGATCCTGGAAGAAAAGCTGGAAGTTTTTAGTCCGGATGAGAAGAGAACCGTAATTAACCTGACGGAATCTAAGGTTAACAGAATTAAGACTGAAACCACCACAGGTTTTAACGATTGGGAGTCAACGCTTTCAAAACGTGGTTTTGAAGCTGTGGTCAATGATTTTTTATACGCTCTTGAGAATAATACAAGGCCTGGAATCAGTATCCCTGATTCATTGCTTACACATGAATTATGTGAGAAAGTGGTTAATCAGTTATCTGTTAACGGTTGAAGTTGTCGGTCTTTCTGTTTCCTGTTAACTGATTAAAACACTATTTTTTTGTGAAATTACTTTCATAGCAACGGATCCAGTCCTGCACACTGAACTTTTGCACCAGTTGTCCGATCAGTTCATAGGGGATATGCTCCGACTTTTTGAAACGCAGACAGCTTTTTCCCATATCAGCTTTGGTGCTCATATAGTTGGGGTATTCTTCCAGAAACCAATGGAGTGTTTTTTTGTCGGCATAAAGCCCCATATGATAAAAGGCAATAAAGTTTTTCTGTGAAGCCAGACTCATAAAGGGAAGAGGTAATTTAGGGTTGCAGTGATAACCCGCAGGATATAGCGAATGCGGAACAACGTATCCGGGCATTCCATAGCTCATTTCTTCGACAAATCCTTCAGGAAGGTTGTCGAGAATCACTTTTCTGAGCCGGTTCATCGCTTCTTTCCGCTCTTCCGGGAGAGAATTGAAGTATTCCTGCGGATTTGACACTGTTGATTGCATGCTTATCTGTTTACCTTCCATTGGTGAGAATCATCCTCCATAATCTCTCTTCCCCAAACAGGAAGTTCGGCCTTCAATCTTTCCACGGTTTCTTCGCAGGCATCAATTGCTACTTTACGATGTGCTGATGAGGCAAATACGAACAGGCAGATTTCCCCTGCTGAAACCTCTCCCAGACTATGATGTACATGCATACAGGTCAGCGGATATTTAGCAAAAATATCTTCACGTATGAGATGCATTTTTTCCAGTGCCATGTCTTCATAAGCAGTATAGTCAATGGCCCTTACTATTCCGTTTTCAGTTTGATCAGCCCTGACCTGTCCCAGAAAAATGCTATGCCCTCCAATACTTTTCATACTACTGTGTTTCTGTATACTTTCAGCAATAAATATTGGGGAAATAGGCCCTTTACTAAATATATTTTTTGGTTTTCTTTCAGACATTTTAGTATTCCTTGAATTTTTGCCAACCTGCTATTCCATCTTTGAGACTGTATATTTTTTTTGATTTGCCGAAGTGTTTTGTGAGTAGTTCTGCTGCACCTGCGCTGCGTTTTCCGCTCTCACAAAAGAGTACTATCGTTTCGGCATGGATATCCGGGATCTGGTCTTTTAACCGGCTCAGAGGTATTTTTATATGGTTAAATCCGCCTTTAAGAGATTCCTCATCTGATTCACGGACATCTATAATTTGTATTTTCTTATCCTGATGCATCCCCTCAAATTCCTGATGGTTCAGCTCATTTGCCGGGCTTACAGAACAGAACCAGTCATAATTAAATGATCTGAACTCTTCAGCATTGGAAGGTATCAGTTTGGCAGTTTCTGCCAAAGCCGATAAATCCATTTCAAAGAAGTGATTGTTGAGTGAGTTATAGGTAAGCAGTCGGTTAACCAGAGGTTCGCCGATACCGGTGATCAGTTTGATGGTTTCATTAGCCATCATGGTTCCGATAATTCCCGGAAGTATTCCAATTACACCGGCTTCTTCACAATTCAACACCTCACCATCCATAGGTGCTTCAGGGAACAGGTCGCGGTAATTCACTGCTTTATTTTCGGATAGTGGGGAGTTGAAAACAGAAACCTGACCTTCAAATCTGGAAATAGCTCCGTAGATCAATGTTTTATTCAGTAATACGCAGGCATCGTTAATCAGATACCTGCTCGCAAAATTATCGGTTCCATCCAGAATGATATCAAAGTCTGAAAGAATTTCCAGGGTATTGGAGTTACTCAGTTTTTGATTGAAAGCTATTAATTCAATATCGGGATTGATCTGTTCGAGAATATCGCCAGCCCTTAATGATTTGGACAGTCCGATATCGTTTACGGAAAATAATATCTGACGATGAAGATTGCTCAGCGAAACGAGGTCAAAATCTACAACACCAAGTTTCCCAATGCCGGCACCGGCCAGATAAAGCAATGCAGGACAGCCTAGCCCCCCGGCACCAATTACCAGAACACGTGCATCTTTCAGCTTTTGTTGCCCGAGTTCACCAAGTTCTTTCAACGAAATCTGACGCTGATATCTTTCGTTTTTTGTTTTCATAATTAGCCTCCGGAAAAGGGTGGGAGTAAAGCAATATTATTATCCCCCTCAAGAACTGTGTTTTCACGAATTACCCTCTTATTGAGAGCAACTGCAAATCTTGTATTTGCTAAGGCCGGGTATAATGACTGCATAGTCCTGATTAATGTATCAGTATCTGGAATATCATAAAGCATCAGCTCTGATTTACCCGTAATATCCGTAAGTTGTCCGAAAATCATAACCTGTACCTGCATCCTAATTTTTATTAAGTGAGAATAAGTTTAATACCTGCAACAAGCAAAACAAGAGCCAGCGTATTCTTCAGAATATTCTGATTAAATTTTAAAGATCCGAAATAAGATCCGCATAATCCACCGGCAAAGGCGATACCCACATAACTGAACATATCCGGACTGAATTCAATACCCTTGGTCATATGTCCGGCTAATCCGGAAAGGGAGTTTACGAATATAAAGAGGGCACTGATAGCCGCTGTTTGTTTCTGATCGGTCCATTTCAGCAATAATAATACGGGCGACAAAATAATCCCTCCGCCTATTCCGATTAATCCCGATAGAAGCCCGATTCCTGAGCCGATCAGTATGGAGAGATAAATATTGTTCTTTCTGATCTCCTCGATACGGACATTTGAAAAGAAAAGAAACCGGATTACAGGAATGATCAGAAGCAGGCCGAGGATTTTTTTGTAAAAATCAGCCTGAATAGTGATTAATCCTCCTGCAAAGGCCATTGGGATTGAAGCTAAAGCCAATGGAAGGAAAATGTCCCATTTAAAGTGTTTACCCCTGTAAAATTGAATAAATGAGGTTAGAGATACAAACAGGTTAAGCATGAGAGCTGTCGGTTTCATTATATCAGGAGATATGGCATATATCGCCATAAGCGCAAGATATCCGCTGGCTCCTCCATGTCCTACCGATGAGTAGAGAAAAGCAACAATAAAAAGAAGAATATAAAAAATATAAATACTTTCCATTGTATCAGAATGATGGTAAAATGTGAATTTCCACTTTGTCTCCGGCCTTATACTCTGTCTGATCTTCATCGAGTTTGATCAGGCAATTAGCTTTGGCAAATGAACTAAGTCTGAATGATTCCTGCGCCCTAAGATCTTTTACATATTTTCCGTCGAAATAAGCTTTCAGGAAATGTGTAATTCCTGCAGGTTTTTTCAGATCTGTTTCCAGGATACCTTCCATCTTTTTCAGTTCTTTCTCCCGATTACTTAACTGAGCGATTGCGGGATAAACATATTCGTAAAAACAGGTTAAGACAGATGCAGGATTTCCGGGCAAGCCGAAAACATATTTATTCCCCTTTTTGCCAAAATAAATAGGTTTACCAGGCTTTTGTCTGATCTTATGAAAGATCTGTTCTACCCCGTTTGCTTCAGCTGCACGAATTACAAAATCATAATCACCCACACTTACGCCGCCTGTGAGCAGGATAAGATTACTCTGTTCCAGGGCAATTCCCAATACTTCAATCAGAATTTTCAGATCATCTTCAGCAGAAAATATATCGACATTCAGTATTCCCGTTTCCCTGATCGCTGCGTTTAAAGCATAAGAATTGGATTCGTAAACCTGTCCGTGTGTTAGCGGTAAGCCCGGTTGCTGAAGTTCATTTCCTGTAAGAATAATGCTGATTGTTGGTTTAGGATAAACCAGTAGTTCGTGAATGCCCAAACCGGCCAGAAAACCAATGGATGAAGCATTCAGCAGGGAGCCTTTTTCCAGGGCAAGTTCGCCACTTTTAGCTTCGGATCCCTGAATTCTTACATTTTGTCCCGGCAATAAAGCTGGATCTTTTATATATAATTTACCATTCTTAATATCCACCTTTTCCTGTATAACAACAGTATCTGCACCCGGCGGAACCACAGCTCCGGTAAAGATGCGGCAGGTGTTTTGAGCTTGCAGAGGAATATGTTCAGCAAGACCGGCCTGAGCAAGACCTTCAATCTGAAGTGTTTCAAATTGTTTCCACCCCCTATAATTCAGGGCATAACCATCCATTGACGACTGGTTAAAGGGAGGAACATCCGTTAATGCATATACATCTTCAGCAAGAATTAAACCTGCAGCAACTGCAATCGAAACTTTTATAGGATCGGAGGCCTGAATATGTTCCCTGATCAGGTTTTTTGCTTCTGAAACCTCAATTAGTTCTACCGGCATTTCTGATATTTTACTGAATAATATGAATTTCGATAAAATTCAGAGGATAAACAATCCGGATGGTATTGCCTATCCTCCAATACTGATCATGCTTCTGTTATGCAGATCTTCTATATGGATCTTTTTAAAATCTTTACTGAACTGACCACCAAGCTCTTTAGCTTTCGCTGCAATGTTAGCCCTGACAAGGGATAAAACATCTTCCCCATTTCTCAATGCAGTCAGTAAATCGTTTTCGCTTTCCGAAAAGAGGCAATTTTTCATTTTACCATCCGCTGTCAGTCTCATACGATTACATCCGGCACAGAACGGGGCACTCATGGTACTGATAATAGCGAATGTACCTTTATGGCCTTCTATAGAATACTTTTTTGCTGTATCATGAATATCGCCGGGTATAGGTATTGCCGAATATTGCTTTGAAATTTCTTCCAGCATTTCGGTCCAGGTAAATACCTGATTGCTGGTCCAGCGGTTACCTTCAAATGGCATGAATTCAATAAAACGTACATGTACCGGAACATCTTTAGTCCATGCAATAAAATCATTGATCTCATGATCATTCATCCCCTTCATTACCACCACATTTATTTTGACATGAAAGTTTCTGCTGATCATCAGATTGATATTATCCATAACCGTCTGAAAGCTGTCCCTGCGGGTGATAATAGCGAATTTATCCGGATTCAGAGTGTCCAGACTAATATTCAGGGATCTGACTCCGGCCTGTTCCAATACATCCGCAAAGTCGTGAAGCCGGGTTGCATTGGTTGTAAGGGTTAGTTGTACAGGAAGTTTTGCCAGGCGAAGGATAATGTCTGCAGCATCTTTCCTGACCAGAGGCTCTCCACCTGTGAGGCGGATTTTATTGACTCCGTTTTCTACAAAAAGCTTTGCCAGGGTTTCAATCTCGTCAGGCTGCATCAGCCTTGAATGAGGTGTAAACTCATAGTTTTCCTCAGGCATACAATAAAAGCAACGCAGATTACAATTATCAGTTAATGATATCCTGAGATAGTTGTGAACCCGATTGTATGAATCTACAAGCATGGTTAAAAATACGCTATTTAGCTAAATTCTTATAATTTTCGCCGGTATCAATATCGATACTCCCCTCATTAAACTCAATTGAGGCTATTTCTTCTGAAAATTTATTGAATAATACTTTTGCTCCACGGTCTCCTTCGAGGGCAATCAACTCATTAAACATATTTTTATGGAACAGGGCGGGGGTACCCAATATATGATCATAATGACTGGCAATGATGGCTTTTCCGCTTGCCTGATGAGTAAGGATTAATTTGTTTAACAGGTCTGAACTGACATAGGGCTGATCACAAACCATGATGATGGCGGCATCTGTGTTTTTGAATTCGTTCAAAATCTTACTGATCCCGCATCTGATTGAAGAGGCCATTCCATTTTCCCAGTCGGGGTTTTCTATAATGATGACCTGATCTTTGTTCAGTTGTTTTTTTATTTCATCAATTCCCGAGCCCAGAACAAGTATAACCGGCGAGGCATTGCTTTCAGTTGCTGCATCTATGCTATGCTGAAGCAGGGTGGTGCCCCTGTATTTCAAAAGCTGTTTAGGGCTTCCCATTCGGGAAGATTTCCCTGCAGCCAGTATGATTATGGCAATATTTTTTGCTGTATGGTTTTGATCAGACATTAGTTTCTGGGATTTATAGGACTTTGTCTGAATTTGAGGAATTGCCCGTCTCTATCTGAAAATGCTGCTTTGATACCTGCCGCAAGCGATAAAGCAATTTCTTCAGGCGTAACAGCACCAATATCAAGACCGAGAGGGGCATAAATTCTATGCATGTCTGTTGCAGATACAGGATTGTTTTCTTCGGCGAGCTCCTTCCATATTTTTTCTGAACGTAAACGTGGCCCAAGCATCCCAATAAACGGTGCCTTTGATTTCAGTGCCAGGGGTAAATTCCGTTTATCTGTTTTATAATCATGCGACATCAGGATAATTGCAGTATGATCATCAATAGTCAGCTCAGAAAACTCTGACACCGGCCTGATCTCATCGGCTATTGCCCTGATTTTGGAATTAACTTTTAGCAGATCTGCAATGATGCTTATTCTCCATCCCAATTCTTTAATCAAACGGCTCATAGGATATACATCATATTGATGACCTATCAGAACAACATGGATTTCCGGCGGAAGGATCTCAATAAACAAAGCTAAATTGTTTCCCTCTGGTGTTTCATAATAGAA
>JBAZHY010000058.1:0-8292 GCA_041652175.1 Pedobacter sp. | reverse complement strand
GTTTGCAGGAGTCTTGAATGCAGGTGCTCAAACCACTTCCAGTTCACCTTATTCCCAGTTTGGCCTTGGGGATCTTAAAGGATCCCTGCTACCACAAAACAGAGCTATGGGCGGAATCAGCCAGGGTATACGTAAACCCGGACTGTATGATAATATCAATATGGCAAATCCCGCATCTTACTCCACTTTGGAGTTAACCACTTTTGATGTAGGTGCTTCTATGGATATCAGAAAACTCAGCAAAGCAGGTGTAAGTGGCCATAATCAGGTAAATTCTACACTGAGTCATATCAATTTTGGTATACCGGTTAATCGTTTTTCGGCGATTAGTTTCGGACTGGTCCCTTACAGTGATCTGGGTTATCAGTTTAAAAATACGGGGCTTGTAGATACAACCAAAGTTGATTATATCTATTCGGGCGAAGGTGGAATATCTAAAGCTTACATGGGATATGGGTTCAAACTCGGAAAGAATTTAAGCTTAGGATTTAATGTGGCTTATCTTTTTGGTAATCTGAAGCAGAGCCGCACTTTTGAGCTGGTTGATGAGTTTGCATCAGCTTTTAATTCCCGTACGCAATACAGCAATGCAATAGGTGGTTTTAGCTTTGATTATGGATTGCAATACTCTGCAAACCTGAACAGTACTACGAAATTTATAATGGGTTATACAGGTAATTCGGGTAATTCACTGAACTCAAAAAACAATACCGTAACTACCCGTTACAGAAAAGACGTGCTCGGGGATGAGATGGCAACTGCCGACAGTACTTATTTTTCAGAAGGAGCTAAAGTAAAAATAAAGATGCCTGTAAGTCATACGGCAGGTTTTGCTTTTGAAAAATCAAATGCCTGGTTATTTGGCGCTGATTTCAGCTATAGCAGATGGTCAGATTATCGTGAGGGTAGTTTAAATCCGGATCTGAATAATAGCTATGGAGTGGCCATTGGCGGACAAATAACCCCTGATGTGGATGCTATTTCCAGTTATTTAAAGTTGATGGATTACAGACTGGGCTTTAAATATGATAAAACCTTCATTAATATAAATAATAATGATATTGACCAATATGCAGTAACTTTTGGTTTTGGATTTCCGCTTCCACGGAACCGTTCCAGTTTCTATAAGATCAATTTATCGGCAGAAGTAGGACGGCGTGGTACAGAAGAAAATAATCTGGTGCGCGACCGTTATATAAATATTCACCTGGGCTTTACATTGAATGATAAATGGTTCCAGAAAATCTATATTGAATAGGTTATGAACATATTGCGCTGTATCCCGGTTGGCAGGTTCGGTGCTTTAATATTCATTGGAGCGATTCTGCTTTCTGCCTGCGAAAATAATCTGAAAAAAGTAGAGCAGATTTCTGCAAAAAAACTGATTGTTCCTGTAGATAAATCAACCGGTGTTGAAATTATCTACAGCGATTCTGCCAGGGTCAGAGCTAAGCTTATTACACCTGAGCTGCTTAACTTTAAAACCGAAAAGCCCTATATAGAAATGAAGAAGGGCGTTACTGTAATATTTTATGATCAGAATCAGCAGGAGACCAGTCGCCTGAAGGCAGATTACGCGATTCGCCGCGAGCGTGAGAACATTGTAGAACTAAAACGTAATGTTGTTGCCTCCAATATAAAGGGCGAAACCTTCAAATCAGATGAGCTTTACTGGGATGAGAATAAAAGAAGATTTTATTCAAATAAACTTGTGAGTATCACTTCTAAAGAGAACGTACTTTATGGTACCAGTTTCTGGGCGAATGAAGACTTCTCATATTATGAAATCGTTCAATCAACAGGTGATCTGAGACTAACCGGAGAGCAGGGCTTTTAGACCTGATCTGTTAAGGGGAATGTGTCAGGGCTAATTTGTTTATCATTATTGCCGGTTTAAATTTGAAAACAGCAAGAACCTTCATTTCTCCCATAGTGTCGGCATAGCCTGATGTTTTTAATATTTTTTATAAGTGATTATACTTTTGTTGCAGAAGGGTAAATCTTTAGAGCATTTGCCTTATCCGTATTGCTAAGATATCCCCGGTAAAGGATAAAGACATAAGAAATATTTCTGCTTAATTTCTGTTTTCAATCCTTTTCCAATAGGCAAGGGCAGAAAGCAATATCAGGATTTCACAAACAATGGTAGCCATCGCTGCACCTTTTGCACCATATTCAGGGATGAGATAGAAATTCAATATTACATTCAGTGTAATCATAATCAAATTCAGATATACCAGAAATACAATCTTATTTTTGGCTACCAGACTATTACTGATTGGCCCGTAAATAAAAACAATGGCCAGATACCAAACCAGGATCTTAAATATTGGTATTGAATCATCGTATTTATGCCCAAAAAATAATTCGAATATAAGGTCTGCACCTAAAAAAAGTGAGGCGCTTAATAATACTCCGATCCCCCCCAGATAATAAAGCGCCAGATTTTGGATATTTCTGAATTGCTCTTTCTCTTCCGAATGCCTTGCAAGCCTGGGAAAGATGGCAGTCATAAATGCCCCGGAAATAAACATAAAGGGATAAATGAATTTTGTTGCCCCCGAATAATAACCAACTTCCATGTTGCCGATCATTTTCTCCAGCATGATGATATCTATTTTATTATAGATCACGTTTGCAGCCATCAGGATGGTAAATAAAAATCCATGCCTGATAAAATCAACACTGTCGGCTATTACCGGTTTGAAATTTGAAATATGCTTAAATTCCTGTTGTCTTTTTGTATAGAGAAAAAGTATAAACAGCACCAGGCTATTAATAAAACCAAGATATATAAAGTAGGACAAGGGTGCCTTGAGATAGATTCCAATCAGGATAAGCAGGACCCTTAGGATACTTAAAGACACATCCTTTATAAAGATCAGGTCTTTTCTGCCGCTTGCAATCAGGATGGCAAGAACCGGTGCGAAGTATGCATTGATTACCACACTCAAACCAAATATAGAAAGATAATAAAAGTTCTGTATGGAATTTGTGGGATAGCTGATACTCAGAATAAGGGCAAGCATTAATCCGCAGATCAGTAATTGGGCTGATTGGGCTTTGGTATATATATTACTGATGGAACCGGGATTTTGACTACTTTCTTTAATGATATGTTGTGTAAATCCCCCATCAGAGAAAAAGGCAAAAATGGAAATGAATTCAATGATATAGGTATATTTTCCGTATTCTTCTACCGGAAGAAAGCGCATTAAAAATATCATCCCGATAAAACTCAGAAACTGGACGATAATACTCCCTACCAAATAAGTCGCTGAATCTTTCAGTAATTGTTTACGCATCAGCTTTTTAGTTTATCGGATAGTTTTTTAAGAATCCCGGGCCAGGTAAAATTAATCCTTGAAAATCTGAGTGTATCCTCATATAGTTGAGCCGTCATGAATCCATCAGCTATGCTTTCCCCGATTGCTGCTGCAAAATCCTTAGGGTCAGATTTTACTATCCTGCCATATTGCCCGTTCTGAGTTATCTGTTCTGCACTGGAAACAAAACTGCTGATAATGTAATTCCCAAAATAAAGTGCTTCAGGAAAGATGATCGGAAACCCTTCAAAACGCGATGTTAAACAGAATATTTTCGCCCTGTTATACCATTCAAAAAGCTCTTTACGATCGGCTATATTACCGGTAAAGATGATACGTTCAGCTAAATGCGGATTAATATTAAAATAATTGTCCACATAACTCTGAAAGGATTCCTCAACAGGCCCCAGAATATATACTTTCCAGTCTTTCAACTCAACATCTTTTAATGCTTCCAATAACAGTTCAGTGTTTTTTTGATGGGTTCCTATTCGTCCGACTGTAATGATAATGTTCTCTTTTTCTTCCCAGGTTTTTAGTTTTATTTCTTTTTCCAGATAGAGATTATCCACTCCATTAGGTATGCAAATTAATTTTTGCGCTAATTCCGGATATACCTTAAGTAAGTAATCTTTGGCTTCTTCCGTTTCAACGGAAAAAATATCTGTTAGTTTGAAAATCCATTTTGTTACACCTCTCAGAAGATAGTTTTTTAACAAATATTTAGAGTAGAGAAAGGTGTTATAATCTTTGAAGAAAAGGATGTCCATATCCAGCTTGATATAAGCTTTTCCTTTCGGATTGAGCGTTTTATAAATAAGCAGATAAAGTAAATGATCTTTTTTGAAATGAAACAGATTTAAGACATCAATTGATTTTGAATTGGCCCATAAATAGGATAATATACCAGGTTCAAAATAAAGGAAGCGCCCTTTATCAGGTATAAATGAAAGCTTTAACCCTTTTACTTCATTATTCAGATAGGGATATTCTTTATTATTCTTATAAGTGATCAGTTCTGCATTATACCCTTCTGTTTTGTACATGAAATAGGGTAACTGACCAACATCTTTAACCAGATGAAAATTCTCAGTATCTATGAATATGGTAACAAAGTTGTTTTTTTGTTTCATGCATATTTTGACAGAAGCGTATTATTTGATGCTGTCAGCCGGCCCGGATTTAAGAGGGAATTAAACCCTGTTTTTTGTTTTAAAATTAGTGATTTAAAAGGAGCTTCAAAAAAGAAGTATTTATAATTTTCTGATCAGGATTATTGGATAATTTAATTATATGGTTTGCTTTCTGACTATTGTATCACTTTAGAGGCAGTGTCATCCCGAAAGCTGTTTTTGGACAGCTGAGGGAACTTCTTTATTTAGGGATGGAATTTCAAAGGAAGAAGATCCTTCACTCTGTTCAGGATGACAACTCCGGCAGGCAGTAATTTCGACACCATTCATGCCAGAAAGAGTCCGGAATTAATTTCTTAATTTAGCAAGGCTAATGTCTATGGCCACATACCCGCTCCAGCACCTAATATTTCAGAAGAATGATTAAAACTGAACAGAGCAATTCTGAATATCCATCAATATCTGTTGCCATGGCCACTTATAATGGTGAAAAATATCTTGAAGAGCAGCTTGATTCAATTCTATCCCAAACACTAAAGCCTATTGAAATTATTGTTTGCGACGATCAGTCTACTGACGGAACTGCAAAAATTCTCGATCAATACAGTCATAAAGGCCTGATAAAATATTATGTAAATGAACATCGGCTTGGCTTTATAGGGAACTTTAAGAAAGCGGTTTCACTTTGTTCCCCTGCAAATTATATCGCACTTTCAGACCAGGATGATATCTGGCTTCCATCGAAATTAAAGCTGTCCTATGAATATCTGCAAAAGATCGATGAGGTTCAACATCCAGCAATGGTATACTCAGATCTGATTCTGGTAGATGAGCATAAAAATATAATCAATCCGTCATTCCGCGACGAATTGGGACAAGGTGAATATCAATATTGTCTGGAAACCCTGTTTTTTGGTTGTTTTGTAAATGGCTGTACCATGCTGATGAATCCTGCCATGCGGACTTATTTTCCAACTATACCTGAAAATGGTACATTGAATAATGATACATGGATGTCGATGATAGCTTACACTTTTGGCAAGGCCGCGATAGTATCCGATCCACTGATTTATTACCGCAGCCACAGAAATAATGCAACGGATGTCGGTGAGTTCAGGAGGCAGGGAAGGTTCAGACGGCTATTTTCCGAGATCATTCATTCCTTTAAGGAAAATGATCTTTTTGAGGATCAGATCAGCTTTGCTTCTGAATTCTATTATGTTTTTAAGGATAAGCTAAGTCCTGAACAGAATAGTTTATTTCTTAGATTCTTGAATCTGAAGGGTAAAACCTGGCTTCAGAAAAAACTTGCTTTAAGAATATTTTTCAGAGGGAAGTGGCATTGAATCAGCAAATCAATTACGAATTAGCAATTACGAATTACGGGAGGCGAAAAGCTGGCAAGTCAAAACTGTGATTGGAGTACTCTACCCACCCGATAGCAATCGGATTCTACCCTTCCACTGAGAAGATCCTTCATTCGCCCTGAATATTCCATTAGGTTCAAGAACCTGGCTGGCCCTTCAGGATGACGGAATTAGTTGTTGGTTGTTAGTTGTTAGTGTTTAAATTAAAAGCTGCTGAGTTGTAGTTTAGCAAACAGGCACTTGATTAGCGCCCGATGGCCATCGGGTTAACTATATCCCTTATCTGAAGCAGAATTTTCGTAATTCGTAATTCGTAATTCGTAATTTTTCATTGTGTCCTCATAGACAAATTACTCCTCTATTTGCTAATTTGCTAATTCATCTAATTTGCTAATTAATTTCCCTCATCGGCAAATTCAGCCAACCGTAAATCACCTCCTAACCCAATATCGTGCTAAAAACTCCAATTGAACCACCCTACTCACCCGATAGCTATCGCTAATTCATTTTCCTTTCCGCATAAATTGCATATGCTAATCCGAGAACAAGCAGAATGGATGCAATTAAAGAAATGGTTTCCCCTGTATAATATGAGGCAGGTTCGAATCTGAACTCAAGTTTATGATTTCCACCCGGCAGTTGTGCGGCACGAAGGAGATAGTCGGCCCTGAAATAAGGGATCTTTTCTCCATCAACATAGGCATTCCAGCCCTTATCGTACCAGATCTCAGAAAAAACTGCCAGAGCGTCGCGACCTGAAGAATACTCATAAACCATACGATCAGGGTGATAGCTGGTCAGTCTGATAAATCCATTACCATCATAACCAATCTTTTTCACGTCGATCAGAGGTTTGAACTGCTCGTGTACGATCATTACCTTTTTAGGATCAAAGCTGCTGATAGCCAGCATTTCCTCATCAGCATTCTTCACGTATTCAACATTTGAAACAAACCAGGCATGACCTGCAGCAGTAGCACGGTTTCTCATGGTTTCTTTCTGCCCGTTCTGATCTGCTGTGATTACATATTTGGTATTCAGCATATCCAGAATATCTTCGTTGATTGCCCCGTTAAACTGTTTATCCAGAACTTCCTGAAATCTTTTCAGTTTGGCTGCATGATAACCGCCCAGACTCTTATGAAAGAATGAAGGAATTGAGCTAGAGAACGGATTTCCCTGACTCAGATCCAGAACCCTGTAATAAGATTGATCACGCATGATCAACTGATCTACATCCCTTGGTTGGGTCTGCTGTGCAAGAACACTCTTATCTACAAATTTGTCGTTATTCAGATAGCGTCTGTCGATATTCCACATGTCTGCCAGCATTACCACAAAGAGAATGATAAAAGTAACCTGAGGATTAAGTTTCTGTTTGATCAATGCCCAGATCAATCCGGCTCCGATCAATATAAAAACTAATGAACGCAGTGCATCCATACGGGCCAGACTGATCCTGTCGGCAACTAAAGCATTTGCTATAGACTCAGCAAAGGCTTTATCTCCGTTGGTTATCTGTGTCAGCTGATCAATAAATACACTATGCGTCTGCGTTTTAAAACTCAGAAATGCTGTCGGAACTGCAATAATTACCAGCAATAAACCTCCGGTGATGTACAAGCTGTATAACAGACTTTTAGTTAATTTTTTCGGATCCTCTTTATGAAATGCAACTTCCTTTACTGCCAGGATTGCAAGTACAGGAACCAGAAAGGCTGTAATAACTAAAATAGATTCAACTGCCCTGAATTTATTATAAAGAGGAAAATAATTGAAAAACAGATCAGAAAAGAATGGTAAATGCCGGCCGAACGAAAGCAAAAGACATAAGGCGCTTGCACTGACAATCCACCATTTAAACCTGTCTTTAACGATAAATAAGCTGAGTACAAACAGGAAGCAGATAATTGCCCCAAAGTACCATGGACCGGCAGTGAACTGTTTATCTCCCCAGTATGTGCTTAATCCAACCTGGCTTAACTGCTGCATCGCCGGCACCACCTGTTCTGCAGGAATCCCTTTTGATAATAAGGTTTTGGCAACTTCAGAGTTTTCGTCAAGATTAGCACCCGAGGCACCTCCATATAAATTCGGAACCAGGAAGGTAAGACTCTCACCGATACCCTGACTCCACTGATAAGCGTATTCCTTATCAAGTCCATTGTTTGGCTCTGCCTTATCAATCGTTAAATTTGATTTACCACGAATGGTTTCTTTACCATATTCGTAGGTCGTCCATAACATCCCGGCATTAACTGCAATAGCTAATAAAGCCGCAGCTGCAAGATATCCGGCAGACTTGACAAAATCTTTTGTTGTTTTATTCTTTACAGCATGATAAAGTTCAATGCCCAGATAAATCAGAATCGCAATGAACAGATAATAAGTCATCTGTATATGGTTCGTTCTGATCTCTATGGCAAGGAACAGGGCCGTTAAAGCCGCACCTGTAATATATTGTTT
>JBAZHY010000057.1:0-8387 GCA_041652175.1 Pedobacter sp. | reverse complement strand
TTTAAATACTAAAATTAGCCGTTGAATCAATCAGATCTACCATTCACTAATTTTACTATACCCCCATTATTTACGTTTTCGTAAATTTAAACGCTGACAGGGTTTAAAACCCTGTCAGCGTTTAGTATGAATTTCAAGATCCCGGCTATTTATTTTCTCTGCCCTGGCACTAATTATCTATCTGGCATGCGCCCCTTCAAACCCGAATACTTCCGGAGTTTCCACAGCAGATTATATCATTTATCTCCTGATATCTCATCAAGCAATTTAAGTACGTCTTTTGAGGTATATTCTTTAAGCCATATATTTGCGGGCGAGCAGCCAGAACCGGAGCAAATTTACAACGGTCTGTACATTCAGTGATAATAAGCTCAACTTCGTCTTTCATTCCCTTGTTCTTTAGGTAATGTTTCAGATTTTTATACATTTCCCTGCTGCCCCGTTTGGAACATTTGCTACCCATACAGATATAGATAGTGTTCTCAGGAATATGAAATTTGCTCATACTATTAAAGTACGACTTTTTCACAATAAATTTGTTTGTTGCCTGTTATCTTATTACAGTTACCTGGTTAAAACACTAAGAAACAGAAAATTTTCAAACTAAAATTTACCAATTAAAGCAACTCGCTGTCCAGTAAATAATTCTTAAACCCTTCGAAATCTCTATCCAAACTAACCACAAGCCTTTTCCGGCCTTCAAGTTCCTGCACTTGCTCAGGCACTTCAATCTTTGCCGTTATCTCTTTTGAAAAAATATCTGGAAACTTGCATGGATGTGCCGTTGAAAGGAATACAAGCTCCGCAGTTTCATCCGAATGATCTTTTAACCATTGTTTAGATGCCAGCCAGGCAATAGCTGTATGAGGACACATAATATAATGCTGCTCACTATAAACCTTTTCAATAGCATTAAGCGTTTCTTCGTCTGTGAAAGTATATGCTGTAAGTATTTTTTTCAGATCTGTAGTTTCTCCTTTAAACAAGTCCATAATCCTTACCCAGTTACTTGGATCGCCGACATCCATTGCATTAGACCAGGTCTGGACACTTGGCTTCGCATGATATACCCCTGTCTTTAAAAACTCTGGAACCGTATCATTTACATTGGTTGCAGCAAGGAACTGTCTGACAGGTAAACCCATTCTCCATGCAAGTAATCCTGCTCCAATATTGCCGAAGTTGCCACTTGGCACAGAGAAAACAACCTCCTTAATCCCTTTACGCAACAACTGTGCATAGGCATTGAAGTAATAAAATGTTTGTGGAATTAGCCTTGAAATATTTATTGAATTAGCAGAGGTCAGACGGAACTTTTCTTTCAGCTCAGGATCATTAAATGCCCTTTTAACCAATGCCTGACAGTCATCAAAGGTGCCATCAATTTCAACAGCCCGGATATTTTGTCCATTGGTGGTTAACTGCAGTTCCTGTATCGGACTAACCTTGCCTTTTGGATAAAGTATCGTGACCCTTACATTTGGAACTCCCAAAAATCCAAGTGCTACAGCACCTCCGGTATCCCCTGATGTTGCCACCAAAACATCAAGTTGCTTCTCTCCTGCCTCCAGAAAGTAGCTCATTACCCTGCTCATAAATCTCGCACCAAAATCTTTGAATGCCAGAGACGGACCGTGAAATAATTCCAGAACATTGATCCGTTCAGATATCTCAAGAACAGGCGCCTCAAAATTGATCGCATCGTTGATAATTCCCTGAAGATCCTTATCAGGAATTACCCCATTAAGTATCGTTCTGGCAACATGAAACGCAATTTCGGGTAAGGTGTATTTTCCCAGATTACTGATAAACTCAGGATCAAGTACAGGTATGTATTCCGGCATATACAAGCCTTTATCAGCAGGTAAACTATTAAACACCGCTTCCTTAAAAGGAACTCTTAAATCTTTATTATTGGTACTGTATAATTTCATTAATCTAATATTATGGGGCCACTGGCATTAATTGGCGATTGGTATGCAATACTCTCGGTGTCAAGCCACAGAAAGTGCTCCTGCAATTTTTTATTGATTCTGCCAGCATCTTCTGCATTTCTGGTGAAAGTAAAAACTGAAGGGCCGGATCCGGAAATACCGAAACTCAAAGCACCGTTTTCTAAAGCAATTTCTCTTAATCTGTAAAAATCCGGGATTAAAATTGACCTCACCGGTTCAACGATCACATCTTTCATACTTCTGGCTATCAGATCAATATCCTTAGTATAAAGTCCGCTAACTAAACCGGCCACATTTCCCCATTGTATTACTGCATCTTTCAGAGGAACTTTCGTTCTGATAATCTGACGGGCATCGCGGGTAGGAACATCTATCTGAGGAAATACAATTGAACAATACAATTCTTCAGGATAAGGCAGCTGAATAATATCCAGAGGCTCATAGCTCCTGACTAGTACGAAGCCTCCCAATAAGGCTGGAGCCACATTATCCGCATGTCCATATCCGCAGGCCATTTCCTCACCTTTCATCGCAAAAGGAACGAGATCCATCTTGCTCAATGGACTATCCATCAGGGTATTGATTGCAAACAGACCGGCAACTGTACTGGCAGAGCTCGAGCCTAAACCACTCCCGATAGGCATTTTTTTATATAATTCGATCTCAACTCCTACATCCTCCCTGCCAATATGATTCAAATAATGCTGTACACTCAAACTTACCGTATTCTTAGCAGGATCATAAGGCAAACGCCCTTCATCACCGCTGATTTTGGTAATCTTTATTCCGGGCTCATCCTTGATCCGCATGATTACCTCATCACCAGGGGCATTTACAGCAAAACCCAGAACATCGTATCCGCAAACCACATTGGCTACAGTTGCCGGGGCAAAAACATTAACTGATCTCTTCATATTTATATTTTACCTTATTCAGAATTTCTGAGCACCTACATTTACAATATCGGCGAAGACTCCGGCAGCTGTAACCTCAGCACCCGCACCCGGTCCTTTAACTACCATTGGCCTTTCTCTATACCTGTCGGTAATGAATGAAATGATGTTATCACTTCCTGAAAGTGCATAAAACGGATGAGCATCATCTACCATTTGAAGACTAATCTTTACCTTCCCATTTTCTAGCTTACCAATATATCTCAATACTTTACACTCTGATTCTGCTTTGTTTTTCAAATCCTCAAAGAAGTCGTTCTCTGCTTTTAATGCCTCATAAAAATCCTCAACAGACTCCGCTTCAATACAGGATTCCGGAAGCATACTCTCAATATTAACATCACTTGCCTCAAGCTCATACCCAGCATCACGGGCCAGAATCAGCATCTTCCTCATAAAGTCGGTTCCGCGAAGATCATCTCTCGGATCAGGTTCGGTATAACCTTTCTCCTGTGCTTCCTTTACAATATCATGAAAAGTAACATTCCCTTTGAAGTTATTGAAGATATAGGAAATAGTCCCTGATAATATCGATTCAATACTTAGAATACGGTCACCACTAATCATTAAATCTTTAAGTGTTCGTACAATAGGAAGACCGGCCCCCACATTGGTTTCATAGAAATAATCTACCCCATGCATTCTGGCAGTATCTCTGAATAACTTATACTGTGCGTAGGATGATGAATTGCCTATTTTATTACAGGTAACAATTGAAATATTTGAACTGAATATTTCATGATAGTATTCGATTGGCTTTAAACTTGCCGTATTATCTGTAAAAACACAGTTCGGCAGATTCATCTCCCTCATTTTCCGGACAAAGCCTGCAAGATCTGCCGGTTCGCCCTTCTCAAGAAGGTCATGCTGCCAGCTTTCGAGATTAATGCCATTTTCATTAAAAAGCATTTTACGGGTATTACCCACGCCTACCACACGAATCTGTATTCCATTATGTTTCTGCAGAAATTCTTTATGATCCTGTATCTGCCTGAACAGAGTTGTACCAATATTTCCGGTACCCAGGCAAAATACATGCAAGGTTTTATTCAGCTCAACAAAGAAAGCATCATGAACAGCATTCAACCCTTTATTCAGGTCTTCTTTAGAAATAACTACCGAAATATTATATTCTGACGATCCCTGCGCAATGGCTCTGACATTGATACCATTACGACCCAAAGCATGAAACAGCTTTCCTGAAATCCCAGGTGTCTTTTTCATGTTTTCCCCAACAATTGCCAGAACCGAAAGCCCCTGCTCAAACACCGGTTCCTCAATCTTTTTGGCAAGAAGTTCAAGTTCAAACTCCTGCTCAATTAATTTTTGTGCTCTTTCTGCATCTGATGGATGAATAGCAAATGTGATGCTATGCTCTGAGGATGATTGGGTAATGAGGATAACGTTGATTTGCTCACGGGCAAGTAAAGAGAACAAACGTCCGCTGAAACCGGCTTTACCAACCATCCCGCTTCCTTCAATATTGATGATACTGATATCATTAATTGATGAGATTCCTTTTATGGCAAGATTTGAGTTCTCACAGTTATGACGAATCACGGAACCCGGAAATTCAGGTTCGAAAGTATTCCTGATCACAATTGGAATTTTTTTCATGAATGCAGGAATCATGGTAGGCGGATATATTACCTTAGCTCCAAAGAAAGATAATTCCATCGCTTCGGTGTATGATAGCTCATGTAATGAAAATGCTTTCTTTACCATTCGTGGATCTGCTGTCATCATACCATTTACATCTGTCCATATTTCAATCTCTTCTGCATTCAGTGCCGATCCGAAGATGGCTGCTGTATAATCGCTTCCTCCTCTTCCTAAAGTAGTGATACGTCCTTCGTCATTACTGGCAATAAACCCGGTTACAAACATAACTTTCGACTTATTTACCTCATATACATCACGGATCAGGATCTCACTAAGCTCCATATTAACACGTGCTTGCCCGAAAGAACTGTCGGTTTTAATCACATCAACAGCATTGATATAAGCATCATTATCAGAATTTTGTCCTGCAATTTTGCTGATCATGAACGTAGAACAACGCTCTCCATAACTTAATACAAGATCCCGGGTTCTGGGAGTGAGTTCACGAAGAATCATTATCCCCTGAAGAAGATCTTCAAGCTCATTGAATAGAATTCTGAGTTTGGTAAATACGGGATTCTGCCTGGATACCGCAAGTAGTTCTTTAATCACATGAAATGACGATTCTCAAGCTCTTTAAGCTCATTGCTGAAACTCCCTCCCTGCGAGGCCTTATCGGCCATAGATGACAGCAGGTTCGTGACACCACTCATTGCTGAAAGAACAACCACCGGGTTTCCGGAATTTAACCGCTCCTTTTCAATGATTTGTAATAACTTACTGATCGATTCTACAGATCCTACTGAGGTTCCCCCGAATTTTAACACTTTCATCCGTATTCTATTTATTCTTTTTTAATGACGAATATGATTTGCATTTTATCTGTTTATTCAAACTAATACAGGTGCAACCTATTCATTTTTAGCTATTTCCTTTTTTGATAAAAAAAAACGCCTTCCCCATTATCGGAGGAAGGCGCTTTTCGATGTTTTTATGTTAATTTACACCATACAATTACCTTCCCCATGCATCAGCGTGGTGGTTGTAGTTGTTGTTGTGGTATAAAGATTAGTAATCATTTCTTTTTTATGTGCCGTAAATTACGGTTTTAATTTCCGGATTAGCAAATAACTGATAAATTATTTTAAAAAAAGATCATTTTTTAATAAAACGATAACAAACAAGGCACTTAATTATTGATTACGTAATCAAGCTTTTATCTTTACAGATTATATGCAGGGACTGGTCATTAAATCAACAGGAAGCTGGTATGAGGTTTTAACCGATGAGGGTAAAACCATTCATTGCCGCATTAAGGGTAAATTCCGGACTCTTGATATCAAAACGACAAATCCCGTTGCAGTGGGCGATCATGTGGAAATAGAACCTGAACCTGATCAGCAAACCGGATTAATTAAAGCTCTTAAACCCAGAAAAAATTATATCATCCGCAAGTCGGTAAACCTGTCCAAGCAGGCACAGATCATCGCCGCCAATCTGGATCAGGCATTTCTGATAGTTACCCTTGCATCACCCCGCACATCTCTTGGATTCATTGATCGCTTTCTTGTCACAGCAGAAGCTTATGACATTCCTGCAAAACTGATCTTTAATAAGCTTGATCTTTTCAGCGATGAAGGAATTGAGATTCTTAAAGAATATCAGCAGATCTATGAAACTGCCGGCTATCCGTGTTACAGCGTATCTGCTCTTAAGGAAACTAACCTTGACCAGGTCAGGGAGCTGCTCAAGGATAAGGTAACTCTGGTCAGCGGGCACTCAGGCGTTGGAAAATCTACACTGATCAATGCTTTGCTACCCGGCACAGAACTCAAAACCGGAGAAATTTCCGACTGGAGCGATAAGGGAAAACATACCACAACATTTGCCGAAATGTATGAACTGCCTTTCGGTGGATATTTGATAGATACTCCGGGAATACGTGAACTGGGAGTTTTTGATATTGAAAAACAGGAGCTTGGAAGATTATTCCCTGAAATAAGAAAATTAATGGAGGATTGTCGTTTTCATAATTGCAGGCATATTAATGAACCCGGATGTGCAGTACTTTCTGCACTTGAAGAAGGCACTTTCGAAGCCTCAAGGTACGATAGCTACCTTAGTATTTATCACGATAACGATACAAGAGCATAATCATGAGAGCAGTGATTCAAAGGGTAAGCAGTGCCTCCTGCAGTATTGACGGAACGATAAGCGGCGAAATTGGGCAGGGGTTTCTGGTATTGCTGGGAATTGAGGATAGCGATACAGATGAAGATCTGATCTGGCTCGCTCAAAAAATCCATAATATGAGAATATTCTCAGATGAGAATGGCTTAATGAATAAGGCTCTTACCGATGTGGATGGAAGTATTTTGTTAGTAAGCCAGTTTACGTTATTTGCCTCAACTAAAAAGGGGAACCGGCCGGGATTTACCCGCTCTGCAAGACCCGAATTTGCTACTCCGATGTATGAAAAAATGATTCTGGAACTGCAAAAACTTAGTGGTAAAAAAATTCAGACAGGGGTTTTTGGTGCAGATATGAAAATAAGCCTTGTCAACGATGGACCGGTTACTATCTGTATTGACACCAAAGCAAAAGAATAGCAGCATGACAATAGATAAAGCACAGGAAATTGTAGATCAATGGATCAGGACAACCGGAATACGTTATTTTAATGAACTGACCAATACCGCCATACTGATGGAAGAGGTTGGGGAGGTTGCCCGGATCATGGCAAGAAAATATGGCGAACAATCTTTCAAAAAATCAGATGAAGACCATGACCTTGGCGATGAAATGGCGGATGTGCTTTTTGTTTTGATTTGTCTGGCCAATCAAACCGGTATCAATCTTACAGAAGCCCTGGAAAAAAATCTCGAAAAGAAAAATATCCGGGATGCCGACAGACATAAAAACAATGAAAAACTGAAATAAGAAATACCTTCTCCTTATCTGTCTGTCATAAGACAAGACAACGGGTGTGACAAAAACTTAATCAGGTGTTTCTGGCAAAGAAGGATATAAATCACATTTTTATTAATCGTTCTCCATCCAGAACAGGAATACTTTTAGTAACATTCAGATTTAAACAAAATTTAATGTCCTCCTCTATACCCAGTTTCTTCAAGCGCTCGCTATGAGAGGTTTTCTTCAGATATGACCTCAAGTCATCCTTTGCCATCATGTAAAGATCTTCAGAGGCAATACCCGCATCATCAAGTATATATGATTCATTTTTTAAATGATGCACTACCCCACCTGCAAATAATGTATCCTCCAGATTAACTTTATCTTTCCAGCCTGAGCATAAAAGCAGAACATCATTAGGCTGCGTTTTAATCCAGTCGCACAAAGCAGCTATATTCAGAAAAGAACCGATAACAATTTTATTGGCACCACGCGACATATTTATTGCATGTGTTCCGTTGGTTGTGGTCAGCACAATAGTTTTACCCGAAACCTTTTCAGAAGTGTATGAAAAGGGTGAATTTCCGAAATCAAAACCTTCAACTACTTTCCCATCCCGCTCAGCAGCCAAAAGAAAATCAGAATGGCTGTATGACTTACAGGCTTCAATAGTCGCTACCGGAATGATGGCTTCGGCACCGTTATCAATACCGTAACAGATAGAAGAAGTAGCCCTGAAAATATCTATAACAACAACTATACTATCTTTAATATCGTGTAAATGAAGTAATGCCGGTGTCAGACATACTTCCAGATTGCGTGTTTCCATTCAAATACTGGCAGCTGGGGATTATTTAAATGGCATTTTCACTACTCTTGCCAATATTTTATTATCGCGGATCTTTATATAAATTTCAGATCCTTCTCTTGAAAATTCTGTTTTCACATAAGCCATTCCGATTGC
>JBAZHY010000056.1:0-8387 GCA_041652175.1 Pedobacter sp. | reverse complement strand
CGAAGGATAATAATTATCCGTAAATACGAGAAAAAGATCACTGGCAGGTTTATACCTCCATTGAAAGCGGGTATTTAAATTAATATTCTTTTGCTGGTTATTATATTGAACAAAAGTGGTGAAGAACAATTTATTACTGAATGTAAAATCGGTCCTCGGGCCAATCAGCCAGAAATTAGTTGTCCCCCAGGGCTGAGGTAACACAATATGGTTATAGCTGGTACTCAATGCGATATTAACATATGGCTGAAAACGATAACCCAGATCGGCAGCCATATTCAGTCGGGTTCCATCTGCAAAATAACCTCCGTACTGACCCGAAAAATTATAGGTATATTCCTTTTGTGGTTTTGAGGCATAATTTAATCCCCAGCTTGTCCAGAAATGTTCAGAACCAACACCTAGACTACCCTTGCCCGTATTAACCGGATCAAATGATTTTAATAACCTGATATAGTTATCAGATGCCCAAGCCTCAAATGTACTCTGATTACGATGGGTTAGTTTATAGCTGAAAATAGTTTCATGGTCGGTACTATTGAATGATTTGGTAAAGTAATATGATGAACTTACAATCGGACCATGATTCAGAATATGACCAGCTTTCGGGAAAAACAAATAACCAATCTTAGGATTCAATCTTATAAAATCTGTGCGGGGGACATACCCAACCTCTGCATTATAATTCTCGCCCACTACTTCATGCTGCCAGCTTAAAGCCCATTTCTTACTGGTATATTGCAAATTAGCCGCATGTACCAGGTCATCGCTATTTTTCTGCGGACTGAAAGATTTCAGCATCATGGTTTTTCCTACCCAGAGATTGTTTTTAGAAACCAGATTATACTCCACACCAACATTGCGGTTAAACAGACTGAAAACAGGTTTATCCGGATGTTCTTCCGGCCTGTAATTAACAGATTGCTTGTTCACAAACATAAAACGGATATTGGAACGGGAGAAAACCCTTCTCTGCAAAGCAAGAACAGCGAAGTTCTGAGCAGGCAATCCGGTCTCTCCAATACTCTTTGTTTGCATATCCATTGCACCGATACGCCAGTGCTTATCCAGACTTCCACTCAGACGGGCTCCAAACTCAATCGGGACACCTAAACCGATTCTTCGTGAAAAGAAGGGTCTGATGGTAGAATATCCGAAATTTGCAAACAGATCGGCATTTTCAAGAAAGAATTGTCTTCGTTCAGGGAAAAACAGTTCAAAGCGATCCAGATTAGTTACCTGCTTATCTACTTCAATCTGTGAAAAGTCGGGATTTACTGTGAGATCCAGATTTAAGGAGGAGGTAATTCCAATCTTGGCATCTGCACCTATTTCCTTTTTAAACTTAGCATTGGTATTATGCTCATAATCTTTGGTAAATCCTCCGAGCACATATGGAATTACAGAAATATTTGTTCCTGCATCAGGCGGAGCCTGATCCCATAAAAGATTACCGGTATATGCGAGCGATGCAACATTAAATTGTCTCGGGATTTTTGCCCAGGCTGATTTTTCAGGAACTTTAATATCCAGGCGGCTGAAATTTATCCCCCAGGTTTTGATTCCCTTTTTATAACGTATGGATTTAAACGGAATAGCTGCCTCAAACACCCATCTGTCCTCATAATGCTTAACTTCCGAATACCATTTATTATCCCAGCTCAGGTCATATCCATTACTATTAAATATGAGCCCGTCCCATTGTGCCCCTGCAGCATTCACCCCAAAAGTAAAGCCATTGGTCTGATCATCAAAGGGATCAACAATAAGCAAAAAGTTATCATTCTTGGTATAAGCAAAGTCGCGTCTTAATGATTCAACCGCATATGATTTTGCATTGGGCTGATAACAAATAGCAGATATATACAGATTTGCATCATCATAAGTCATTCGTACTTCAGTCAGGACTTTGGCAAAGCTGGTATCCATCGGGCTGACCATAAAAAAATCCTTCGCAGGCTCTGCATCTGCCCAGGCAGTTTCGTCAGTATTTCCGTCAATCTGTATTGAACTATTTGCCCTGGCAATACGAAGCTGATAATTACTATTTATTTTTTGGGCGAAGACCGATGAACCGGTACTTAGAAAGATCAGAAGTAAAAAATATCTCAAAACAGCAAATTAATTTGGAAGATGAGAGCTTTCCCATCAGGCTGTTAAAATAGTAAAATTGAAAGAATATTTATGTAAAAGCTTGGAGATGATAAAAATCAAACTTGTTAAACAGGTTTTTGATCAAGGATAAATGAAGATTATGAGCAGGAATCCCAGACCTGGGTTAGAGTAAGAAAAAAGAATTAAATATAGGCCCTGATCAAATTACAGATGATCAATCGAACTATGACTAATTGCATTTTTATCCTTATCAAGCATGATAAATGAATTTTGTGCAATCTCAATTATGTTTCCTTCAACATCGGTGAAGTAAAAGAAAAGGCCGCCAAAAGGTGCTTCGGCAGGTTCTTTTAAAATTTTCACTTTGTCTTTTAATTTATCATAAAGGTTCAATACTTCATTCTTGCTTTCAACATTATATCCTATTGTAACAGAACGAAAACCTCTTCCTTCATGGTCAATACCAATAAAGTCGGCCAGCATTTTTCGGTCGCATATACTCAATAGAAACCCATTGAGTTTATAAAAAACGATATCCTTATTTTCTGCAATTGCTTTCCAGCCTAAAACTTGTCCATAAAAGGATTTCATGGCGTTTAAATCATCCGCTCCAATGGTTAATACACTAATTCTTTGTTCCATTTCCACAAATTTTATTTCAATTAACAATTTTCATGCAGGACTTAAGAACAACTTTGTGGTCCTTAATTCAGTTCAGGTCATTGGTCTTAATCCAGGAAATGAGCAACTTAAATAGCTAAACAACTGATAATTATATGATTTAAATAACGAATTAGAATTATTATAAATTTGGGTCTATTCCTTCTGTCTTAACTGTAATATCCCGTACTATCTGATCAAGCTCATGCGCAGAGTTAAGAACGTACTCTAAAAGTTCCTCTTTTAGCTCTTCGGAACTGGATGGATGTTTTATCAATTCAATCAGTCCCATCAATCTTGCGATCGGAGCTCTTACCACATGAGATTGCATCCAGGCAATCTCACTTAGCTTTTGGTTTTGCTCTTCAATCGCATTAATATAATTAACCCTTTCGGTGATATTATGTGCTAAAATCAATTGGGCTTTTCTATCTTTAAATAGGATGGCATTTTTATTGATTTCAACAATGATAATTTCACCATTTTTTTTCATATGCCTAAATTTATTCTTTAACCACCCGACATTCTGTTTTTCAAAATTAAATTCAATTACTTTATTTAAAATTGGAATATCCTCTACCGGTCTGATATCCTTAATTGTCATCGACATAAACTCATCAAAGCTATACCCATAACTTTCTATAGCTGCCCTGTTAACATCCAGAAACCGAAAAGTTTCAATATCATATACCCACATCGGTTCCGGATTTAGATGAAAAAGGTCACTATATCTTTTCTCTGATTCCAGCAGATCGAGCATGATCTTTTTTCTCTCTATATTGTAGATGATACTTTTGTAAACAGACGTTGGGTTCAAATCATCTTTTAACAGATAATCGGAGATACCCATTGCCAGGGATTTTACACTAAAATTGACATCAGAAAAACCAGTCAAAACAACTATCGGACAATCACCGCAAAGACTGAGCATCTCTCTGACTAAGTCTATTCCATTTTTATCAGGAAGGCTGATATCTAAAAAAATAAGATCAAAGGGCTTAGAACAATTACTACTTAGAAGTTCTTTGGTCAGTTTAAAATTACAAGTATTAACTATTTCCGGACTGTTTATATACTCCAGTATATAGTCTTCTACCAAAGTAAAATCACCCGGATTATCTTCCACAACTAAAATACGATAGGGTTTTATCTCCTTCAAGAAAGACATAGTCAGTGTTTAGGTAATTGTGCGATATTGATCCAAAACTCCCCTATTTTATTAACAGCGTTTATAAACTCAGCTGCTTCAACCGGCTTTGTGATATAGCAATTTGCATGATTATCATAGGAAAGCTTAATATCCCGGTCAGAAGAAGATGTGGTCAGCATAATTACAGGTAAGCTTTTTAGTGTATCACTCGTTTTAATATATCTGAGCACTTCATGTCCGTTTTTCTTGGGAAGATTCACATCAAGCATAATCAAATCTGGCAGCTTTTCTGTTCTCGCACGGTCCTCCAGAAAATCAATTGCAGATTTACCGTCTTTGATAACGGTAGTATGGTTAGCGATCTTTCCCTCTTCAAACGCATCTAAGGTTAGAAGGATATCTCCCTCATTATCCTCAACCAGCAATATATGTACAGGTTTCATTATTCGTAAATTATTATTTAGGAATTGTAAAATAAAAAGTGCTTCCTACTCCTTTTTCTGACTCCAGCCAAACTCTTCCACCCCAACTGTCCACATTTTTCTTTACAATTGCCAACCCCATTCCGGTCCCGCTATATTCACTTCTATTGTGCAGTCGCTGGAAGATAACAAAAATTTTCTCAAAATATTCTTCCTCAATACCAATGCCATTATCCTTTATTGAGGCAATCCATTGATTTTCATCATCTATTACACTTATTACAACAATTGGGTTCTCTGATTCTTTAGAATATTTTATTGCGTTATCCAGAAGGCAATGAATCGTTTGAGTGAGCGGAACCGAAAAAGCGGATATAACCGGAAGTTTGTCATAAACCAGCTTAACATGTTTCTCTTTGATTAACCTTGAACGCAATAGTTTATATTGGTCCATCAACTCTTCCAGATTAACCTCCTTTTTATTTTCATTCAATTTACCTGCCCGAGAAAATTCCAGTAGGTCCAGAATTATTTGCTTCATTCTTACCGCCCCATCTGTAGCAAATCCAATATATTGTCTTGCTTTATCATCCAGCTTATCAGCATACTTACGTTCCAGCTGGTTCAGAAAACTCGTGATCATGCGTAAGGGCTCCTGCAGATCATGTGAGGCAACAAATGCAAACTGTTCCAGTTCCTCATTTGCAATCTCCAGTTCTGATATATTCTTATTCAATACTGCATTCAAGGCCTTAAGATGCTGTTCATGCTCCTTAAGATAAGATATATCCTGCATCGCACCAACCATTCTGACTGGCTTTCCCTGCCTATCACGAATCACGATTCCCCTGTCGAGCACATAAGCAAATTTCCCATCTCCCTTTTCATAACGGTACTCTTCTTCCCAGACTTTAACATCAGGATTGCTAATAGCCTCATTAATCGTTGAAAGTACCAGGTGCCGATCGGCTGAAAATATATGATCAGACCATGCCTCCAGATTAAGATTTGCGCCTGTACTATCAAGACCGAATAAAGTGGTGAAGCCTTTACCCCTGAAAATTGTATTATCAATAATATTCCAGTCCCATATTGCTTCATTGGTAGCCTCTGCTACTTTCTCAAAACGTTCATTCGCTTCCAATATCCGGGCATCAATCTCTTTACGGGAGGTAATATCCTTAAAATAAACAGACAGGCCATTTGCCGAAGGATAAGCCGTTGCTTCAAACCATTTTTTCTGAGTTGGATAATACTCTTCAAACGAAATAATTTGTCCGGTTTCCACTGCCTTATGATACATTCTGTAGAAATCACTATTTATGATATCTGCATATTCTGTCCACAGATGCTTTCCCACAATTTCATCCTTGGGTTTTAACAGTACTTCCTCTGCCATCCTGTTCCAATAGGTTACCTTCCAGTCGCGATCTGCAGCGAAAAATGCATCTCCTATACTCTCCAAAATCTGATTTCGCTCTTCATAGGCATTTTTCAAATTTTCTTCGGCTTCCTTTCTAAATGAAATATCCCTGAAAAATACCGTGAGGCCTTCCTCGCTTGGATAGGCATTTACTTCAAGCCAAAAGCCATAATAATCCTCAAAACTTATTGCTTCTCCTGTTTCCAAAACTCTATGATAGTTTTGGTATGAAGGTAAGTTTACAGCGTCTGGGAATACATCCCAAAGATTTTTACCTACAAGATCTTCTCTTTTTACGCCTAACAATTTTTCAGCAGTATGGTTCCAATAGGTAACTTTAAAATTGCGATCCATTGTAAAAAATGCATCCGTAATACTTTCAATGATATTAGCTTTTTCTTCAAAAAGCTTTTTGATTTCAAGTTCAGCAACCTTTCTTTGATTAATGTTCTGATAGGAACCAAAAATCCGGACACATTCATTCCCTACAAACTCTCCCTTACCGATACATCTGATCCAAATGAGGTTATCCTTTGCTGTTCTGACTAAAAGTTCTTCATCGAATGGCTCTTTTCGTACAATCAAATTTTCAACAGCTTGCTTTATTCGTTCCCGACTTTCGTCCACATAGAATTCAAAACCACCAGTCAGACTTGGGCTGTAATCATCAGATACCTCTAAAATCTGTTTGATCATCGGCGACCAATACATAGAATCATCCGCTTTATTTTTCAGTCCTAATTCCCAACTACCCACCAGAGCCATCTGTGAAGTTTCTTCATATAAAACCTTAGCCTTTTCTTCATCGGTGATATCAAATATCATCGAATTAAACAAAATGCTTTGATCAGGCAGCAGATAAGGTGTACCATAGCCCTCGTGCCAATGTTCACTTCCATCGGGCAGAATAGTTCTCCATCTGCCATGCCACTGACTTAACTCTTTTACTGATTTTTGAACATCTGCCATTACCCTGTCAAAGTCACCACCTGCTCTGATTTGATTCCATATCAGATTGACGTCGCAACAACATTCTTCCTGTGTGAGCATCCAGATTTTTTCACAGGCTTTACTAACCGAGAGTATTGCATCCTTCCCATCCGGATAGATCATATATTGAAAAACCACTCCCGGCAAATCATCAGTAATGTATTTTAGTTTAGCTTCTGTTTCCTTAAACCTGCTAATATCCTGGAAACTTCCATACAAACGAATACATTTTCCATCTACAAACTCGGAATAACCAATAGCATGGACCCAACGTTCCTTATTGTTAATGGTGATAATTGCTGCCTCGTAGTCAAATGGTGTCCCCTCAGAAATACAGATATCAATATTTTTCCGAACCATTTCACGGAAATCCTCTCTGTAAAATTTTATTCCGGCTTCAATATCAGGCACATAAGTTTGCGGATCAGCTTCATGAATAGTATACATCATTTCCGACCAAAACAACTTAGTATTTACCACATCAATCTCCCAGCTTCCGATCCTGGCCAACGAGGAAGCCTGTCTATTTAATTCACTTAATTTTCTTTCCTTGGTGATGTTTTTTGCTGAAGCATAGATTATCCCTTCCTTTTTATCGTCATTCCCCGCCCCGCTTAACCATACAATTTCACCTCCTTTAGAGATATAACGATTTTCAAATCTGAAGTTATTTTCATCACCATACCCCAACTTCTTAATCTCATCGATCGTGATTTGCCTATCATCCGGATGAACAAATTCATTAAAATTATGAAACAGAATTTCCTCTTCTGAATAACCCAGCAATTCACAACCTGGTTTATTCATTTTAATAAATCTTCCCTGAAAGTCGGCCAGACAAATAATATCCGGAATAGCTTCAAACAGATGGCTCAAATTGCTTTCCAAAGATTTGCGGTTAATCTCTGATCCTATAAATGATTCCAATCGGGGTAAAATCTTCAGATAACGATTCAATTGATTGATTTTCTTATTCGATCCGAATACTAAAACTCCAACTAAACTTTCCTTAAAAAGCAATGGAACACCGATAATAGAAGATATCCCGACCTCCGCTGCGGCTCGTGAACGAACGAATATTTGATTATTTTCCTGAGCACCCCAGGTCAGGATTTCCTTGCTTGCCCAGACATGTCCGGGTATTCCTTCTCCATATTCAAAACTTTTATATTGCTTTGACAGACGGTAAAACTCAGTTGCCAATGAAGTATACTCACTATAACTGATTAATTTAATGAGTGTATTCTCCAGATTGGGAAGCCAGACCTCTACAAAATCAAATTCGCCAAAGTCGGCAAAAGCTTTGCATAATTTTTGATTAGCATTAACAAGGCCATCCTCCTCATTGAATATCCTACTGATCTGACTCAATAAGTTTTGTTCAAGCTCCCTGTTCTTTTTTTTCGTTATATCACGTTCAATGGCAATCCAATGTGTATACCAACCCTTTTCGTTAGCTACCGGGCTCACGGTAAAGTTGATCCAAAATTCTTCACCTGACTTTTTATAATTAATCGTACTAATCTCGCAGCTTTCCCATTTATCCAAAGCTCTGGAAAGTCTCTTCAGCTCCTTTAAATCTGATTTGGATCCCTGTAGTATTTTAGGCGACTTACCGATCACTTCC
>JBAZHY010000055.1:0-8424 GCA_041652175.1 Pedobacter sp. | reverse complement strand
TCTGTATAAAATCCACCGTACTGCCGCTGTGAATAAGCATTGCCTGCAAATACCGACAGGAGTAACAGGATTAAACAACGATATAGAATGTGTTTCATAAATGGATTTATAATAATGGATTTATTTTAATTTATAGCTCATCAAATGAGAACCGCTCACAAAGAATATCCGGCCATGAGCATAATCTCCTCCGGCTTTAATTGGCCCGGGTGCTGTTGCAATCAGCTTCATTTCATACGTTTCAGGTATTACCTGAACGATAGCTCCTTGTGCAAACAGGATGAATAGCTCGCCTTTGGGGCCGTCAACAAATATTCTCGGACTTTGTTCAGCAGTGGTTGGGCCAAATTCTGCAGAGATGTCTTTGGTATAAACTACTTTCTTTACTGCCGGATCGAATACAAAAAACTTTCTCTTATCAGTAATGCCATATACTAAGTCACCAGGCATCATGCGCATTTCGCTGTATTCCTGAACACCGGGGAATATCGCTTCCTGCCATTCAATTTTCTTGCCGGCCATATCCATGATATAGAGAAGAGCTTCTTTTGCCCTTTTTTCACCACCGGTTCCGGGTGATGTGGTGGTACCTCCAAGTAGTTTCCCGTTTGGAAGGGGTACCAGACTCATACTGGTTTGATCTTTTACCACTTCATCGTCTTTCAGCAATACTTTCGATTTGGCTTTATTATCATAAAACAATAAGCCACCGCCGGTAGCACCATACTGAGGGGTACCACCCATAATGATTGTTTTGCCATCAGGGTGTGCTATGATACGGTATGGACGTATTATATCCGGAGAAACGGTGGTCAGGTGAACCGGATTTGAATTAGGATTATCCAGTTTTGTGGTTACCCATGGTTTGTATGGATCCCATTCAATAAGATGCCCTCCTGCATATACTCCGAAATAAACCTTTTTATTCTGATTGATTAAAGCATTGAACTGACCCAGAGCTTCGCGGTTTACCCATTTATCTTTCTTTAGATCATAATTGAAAAATCGCATCGGAAAAGCTGTGCCGCCTACTATTGTGCCATCGGGTGCAGTGCCAATTCCCATAACAATAGCCCCATCGCTGGTATAATCAAATGATACCTCTTTTCTTATTTTGGATTTCGGATTTTCAGTAATCAATATTCTGTTGACAAGGTCAAGGTTTTTGAGAATACTGCCATCAGGGAAGTTTCGATGAAACAGACTTTGAGAGCCTGTAATCTGATTGACCGGTTTGCGGTCTTTATATTCACCTATTTTTTTGTATTCGCCTTTATAAAACTCGTACCATTCATTATCAGATGATTCCAATGCCCGGCCATAAACTTTTCCGTTTTGGTCGCGATAAACGGCAGCTGTGCCTAATTTTCTTTCATTCGCCGGAAGGATAGCTTTCGCCTGACCGGTATTCGGATCGAAAGAAACTATCTGGCTGGAAGCATTTCCCATCCCAAAATAAATCCACCCGGCATCATCCGATACAATTGTACGTTGATATTGTCTCCAGTTTTCTTTATTCACATAACCGTAATCCTTCAATTCCTTTTTCTTAGGATCGAAGGCAACCAGTCCGCTGTTTGGATAAGTTACTGCCCAGATTTTACCATTATCATCTTCAGTCATAGACATTGCCATTTGAGGCATGGTCTTCTGTGTGAAAGTAAATGCTCTTTTGACCGGATCAAATTCTGTGAAATGATCACTAAAAAGAGTGTAAAACTTATTGTCGCCCGATAAAATAGAAGAATATGGCGTATCCTGCCTGGGATCAAACTTTACAGGAAACTCTTCGCTTTTGCCGGTCTCTGCATCAATCATCAGTAAGGAATAACCACCTCTGTGGTCGAAAAGCCAAACCAGTACAACATTTTTGCCATTCCCGTCTACGGTTGATACAACTCCCCGATGGTTGCTGATAGGGGAGGCTACTCCATGATCAAAGAATCCCTTGCCGAGATCCCGGGAAGATGTTTCGACTGTGAATCCTGTTTTGTCTTCAAGTGGATTTACTCTTACCTGCTTTTGCGAATAAGCTTCATAAGCCAGAGTAGTGCAAATGAAAAGAAGTAAAATGTATTTTGTTCTCATGGATTGATTGTGTACGTACCCATAAATATATAATAATTTAATCCATATCTGAAAGAGGGAAAAATAATATAGTATTTGAGTGCTTCTTCGATGGAATTATTCCTGAATTGCCGGAGTTGTCAGCTGAGTGTTCATACTCAATTGAATGATCTGCAGAATGAAATAAATTTTCCGAAAAATAAAAATTTTGACAATATTTATTTAGTAATTGTTTACCCTACGTAAAACATAAAATTTACCGCTATGAAAAAATTATTCTACCTGGGTCTTTGCGTATTATTCTTTGTGTCTGCCTGTCAAAAGGCAGATAACAATCTTCTCTTAGTAGCAAACAAGGAAATGAGTAAAGGGGCACCTTCAAAAATTACCATCTGCCACAAGACCGGTGATGGGAAAATGATACCCTTAGAAATTAATCAGAACGCATTAAAAGCTCATCTGGCACATGGCGATATTGTACCTGATAATGATGGTGACGGCTATACTGTTATAGGTTCCTGTACAGGCTCTATGGACGATTGTAATGATAATGATGCAAGTGTTAATCCGGGAGCTCAGGAGATATGCGGGGACGGAAAGGATAATAACTGTAATGGACTGATTGATGAAAATTGTGTTCCGGATTTCTTCATTTTCAATATCAGAAATACAAACGGTTCTATTCTGGCACCCTGGGATGCGGATATCATTTTATCTGAAAATGCGACAGGAGATGGCTTTATATTTAAAACCCCAATAGGAGGACAAAAAGTTGGATACGGTACCAAATTTTTCGATGGGCTCAAAATCAACGCTTTGGAATCAGTAAACTGGAACTGGCTTTCTGTTCCGGCAAATAATGGTATTGTTCCTTATCTGAATATCTGGGTTACCGATGGCCTGGGTAATTATGCAGTTATTTCTTCGGAAAATAATTACAGAGGTACAAATTTTGGAACCCGCAGAGAATGGAAGATATTTGAATATGGTTCTTCAAAAACTAATTTTAACTGGCTGTTTGATAGTGGTACAGGTGCAAGAGACGGAGCTCAATACCTGACTCTTAACGGACAGCGGGTTACTTTATCCGAATTAAGTGACCGTATTATTATTGGTGATCCGGGTGTTTATCCTTCAACTAATGTAGGTACGGGAGCTCCGCGTGCCGGCTCAGGATTTAATTTAATCTGGGGTGATACTCAGCAGAATTTTGCCCAGTCTAATGGATTGCAGATTGGTGGATTGACAATCAGCCATTCAGGAGTAAGCCATACAGCACAGAATTAATTTCGCTGTAGCTCATTACTCTTAATTATCAATCATAAAATTAACCGGGAAGGTATTGCAAATGCAATTTTCTCCCCGGTTTTTTTATACTTTTAGTTCGTTAAAAAATAAAAATATGAACTATACAAAAGTCCTTTCATTTATTGCTTGTTTTCTGATCAGTACAACCTTATTTGCGCAGGGCACTAAATATCATTTATTGATAGGTACTTACACAGCTCCCGGTAAAAGTGAGGGTATATACCGCTATGAATTTGACTCTGCAAGCGGATCATTGACTTACAAGTCCAAAACAGTGATTGATAATCCTTCTTACTTTGCTCTTTCATCAGACAAGAAGTTTCTTTATTCTGTTTCAGAAGGGCAGAGTAGTAAAATCAATTCATTTTCTTTTGAACCAAAGACGGGCGAGTTGAAGTTTATCAATAGTCAGCCTTCAGGAAGTAGTGGTCCGACACATATTTCGGTCGACAAGAATAGAAAATATGTATTTGCAGCCAATTATGGGGGTGGATCGATTACTGCATTGCCGATTGAGAAAAACGGGAGTCTTGGAGCAGATATTCAGGATATTAAGCATGAAGGAAAAAGTATTGCAAGGAAAAAGCCTTTTGTACATTCGGCGGTTGTATCGCCTGATAATAAATATGTGATGGCGGCTGATCTTGGGACTGATAAGGTTAATATTTACAAATTCGATCCTTTGAAGAGGCCTAATGCATTGAGTCCTGCGGCGCAACCCTTTGTACAGCTTGATCCGGGTGCCGGTCCAAGGCACAGCACATTCCACCCGAATGGACGCTTTTTTTATGTAGTAACTGAAATCAATACCAATGTTTATGCCTTTGGATATAAAAATGGTCACCTAACCAGGCTTCAATCTGTTTCCCTGATCCCAGAAGGGCATACCGGTCCGGGTCATGGTGCCGATATTCAGATATCTGCAGATGGTAAATTTTTGTATGCAAGTACCCGGAGTACTTTAAATGAGATTTCCATTTTCTCAATTGATCAGAAAAGCGGTCTTTTACATCCGGTTGGCAAACAGGCTTCCCAGGGGAAAAGTTCAAGGACTTTTGCAATAGATCCTACAGGAAACTGGTTATTATCTACCGGTCAGGCAACAAATGAGATTGTAGTGTTTAAAAGAGATAAAGAAACCGGATTAATTACGCCAAGCGGGCAGAAATTGCAGATTGATAAACCATCTTTTGTAAAGTTTGTCAGTATGGATTAATCCATTCCTTAAATGGAGTGAGATTAAGATAAGGTTTTCTGTGTTTCTTTGAACCTGACAACCCAAGTCTTTACGTAGATTTAGAACAGGAATTTGAATCCGAAAATATTTTATTTAACAATCAGGTTTTATTAACTGCTTTGAAACACAGAATTCCCCGATTAGTTTGTTGGCTCTTTTTAATGTTGAGCCAGACTTTTTATGTTTCAGCGCAAAATACTTCGAATAAGGGGACTGATTTCTGGCTGGCTTATGGAAACCATGTCGCGGGATATGCTAATAATATCGGTCAGGAGATGGTTATTTACGTTACTTCGGATGTTAATACATCAGGAGTAATGGAGGTAGGAGGGGTAAGTATACCTTTTCAGGTTACAGCTAATGCCATAACCAATGTTACTGTGCCTCAAACTGCTTATATTGGTAATACAGAAGGTGTAGTTAAGAATAAGGGTATTCATATCACTTCCCTTTTACCAATAGTGGTATATGCGCATATTTATGATGATTCAGTTTCCGGGGCAACTCTGGTTTTGCCTACAAATACTCTTGGAAAAGATTATTATTCGCTTAATTATCAGCAAATATCCAATAGTCCAAATTCACATTCTTTCTTTTTTGTAGTAGCAACTGAAGATAATACAGAGATTGAAATTACCCCATCTGTGGATACACAGGGAGGATTTAAAGCCGGGGTTAAATCTGCGCCTATAAAATTGAATAAGGGAGAAATTTATCAGGTCTTAGGTAATCAAACTTCTTTAATTTCAAAAACTGTCCGTAATAATCTTGGCCAGAATGTTACTCAGTATACAACTCAAGGTGTGGATCTTACAGGTACCAGAATTCAGTCTGTTTCAACAGGGTCTGAGCCATGTAAGAAGATAGCAGTATTCTCAGGAAGCGGTAAGATTGCAGTTGGGTGTCTGGATGCATCAGGGTATGCAGGATCTTCCGACAATCTGTTTCAGCAGGCATACCCTACCGCTTCATGGGGGAAAACGTTTATTACTGTGCCCTCAAAAGATAGGAATTATGATGTCTACCGTATTTTTAAAAGTGATCCTAATGCTGTTGTAAAACTGAATGGAACTGTAATCCCTGCCACAAGCTTTATCAATAATTTTTATTATGAATTCCCGGGTCAGGCTGTAAATTATATTGAATCTGATAAATCTATTCAGGTAGCATTGTATGCTGTAACCCAGGGTAAATCGATTAACTGTACAAATGTACCTGGAGATATTGGTGATCCGGAAATGATTTTTTTAAATCCATTGGAACAAACCCTTTCGCAGATTACCATGTACTCAACCCAATTGTACAAAATTCTAAAGCATTTTATTAATGTTGTGATTCCTGATGCTGCCGTTTCCAGTTTTAAGTTAGATGGTGTTCCGCAATCTGCTGTATTTAAGCCTGTTCCTGGTAAACCCGGATATTCCTATGCCCAAATACCGGTAAGTGCAGGAACTCATAATCTGGAAGCCAGCGAAGGATTTAATGCAATTGCTTATGGCTTTGGAAATGCGGAGTCTTATGGTTATGCTGCAGGTGCTAATGTTAAAGGCCTGGGAGTTGAAATCAGAAAAGTCAGCACTAAAAAACAGGTTTCTACAGTTTGTGTAAAGGAAGAGCTGAATTTAAGTATTAAATTAAATTCTACTACTAACAGAATACTATGGGATTTAGGTGATGGAACCGCGCCGGTAGAAATTTTGAATCCGGTTCCTGTTGATGCGAATCCACTTGATGGCTTATATGAATATCTGTTTCCCAATAAAGTAATTTATAATGAACTTAAAAATTATAAGATCATTGTAACTGCTAATAAAACCTCAACTGATGGCTGCGGTAGCACAGAAGTTACTGAATTGCAATTTTCATCAGTCAACCCTCCGACTGCAGCAATTAATTCCCTGAATCAGGCCTGTATAGATGTTCCGGTTTTGTTTAAAGATACCAGCTCTGCCAACGGCAGAAAAATCGTTAAATGGCTTTGGGATTTTGGGGATGGAGCCATTTCAACAGACCAGAATCCGGCACATATCTATACAAAAGGAGGGGATTATGTGGTAAAGCTGATGGTAGAAGGGGAAACCGGTTGTGAATCTGAGGTAATCACCCAGAAGATTCATGTTAATATTAATCCTGTAGCTAATTTCAGTATTGGCACTCCTGATTGTGTGAAACAACCCATTACCTTCAAGGATAATTCTACATCATCTGAAGGGAAAATTATTAAATGGACATGGGATCCCGGCGATGGTACAACTCCGGTGGAATACTCTGCTGCAGATAATTTTACTCATACTTATACAGCTACAGGCACATATAATGTATTGTTAAAGGTACTGACTGATAAGGGCTGCGAAAACATAATTAGTAAACCGATAATTGTAAATCCTGTTCCGGTGGTCAACTTTGGGGTTCCTGAAGTATGTATTAAAGATGCATTTGCAGCTTTTACTGATTCAAGTTCAATCGCTGATGGATCTGACAGTTTTACTTATTTGTGGAATTTTGGAGATGATGCGCTTTCAACTGCTGCTAATCCTAATACTTCAAATCAGAAAAACCCTCAGCATAAATACACCCGTTCGGGTGTTTATAATGTTAGTTTGACGGTAACATCAAAAGATGCTTGTGCAACAACCCTGACTAAATCTTTTACAGTAAATGGTGCTATTCCAACCGCTTCATTCGATATTTTGAATGCATCACAACTCTGCAGTAATCAGGAAGTGGTATTCAGAAATACTTCGACTGTTGATTTTGGGGATATCGGGAAAATTGAATGGTATTTCGACTTTGATGGTGATCAATCTTTTAAGCTGGTTGATGAGAATCCTGCTCCAGGTAAGGAATACAGGATCAAGTATCCCATGTTCAGCTCACCTGCCAGTAAGTCATTTAAAGTAAGAATGCTGGCCTATTCAGGTGGTACCTGTACCGATGAAGAGATTAAGGTTGTCTCTATAATCTCCGCACCGGAGGTTTTGTTTTCGGCTCTTCCGGATGTTTGTCAGGAGCTTTCTCCCTTTAAAATTACCCAGGCATCAGAAAAGAACCTGCAGGCAGGTGTTGGTCAATTTTATGGAAAAGGAGTTTCGTTATCCGGGATTTTTGATCCTGCACTTGCCGGTGTGGGTACCCATAAGATCAAATATGTTTTCACTGCGGTTAATGGCTGTGCAGATTCTCTTTCCAGAGATATCAGGGTAATGCCAACTCCCCTGGTAAATGCAGGTAAGGATACTGTTATTCTTCAGGGCGGGGAAACCAGATTGAAAGGAATTGCTTCCGGAAGTAATCTCACCTATAAATGGTCGCCTTCAACAGGACTCGATCGCAATGATATTCCAGACCCCTTAGCCAGCCCGGCCGAGGATATTACTTATACCCTTACTGTAACTTCTGATCAGGGTTGTGTGTCAATGGACATGGTCTTTATCAAAGTACTAAAAGAGCCTGAGGTGCCTACAGCATTTACGCCGAATGGGGATGGGGTAAATGATCAGTGGAATATTAAATATCTCGACAGTTATGTTAATGCGAGTATAAGGGTATTCAGCAGGTACGGAGGGATAGTTTATCAGAGCAATAAGGGTTATTCTGAACCATGGAGCGGACAATTTAATGGACTTGATTTACCTGGAGGTACCTATTACTATATTATTGATCCCAAAACAAAAGGGCGGAAAGTTATTTCAGGGGCTGTGACGATACTGAGATAACAATGTTGATAATTATAGATCTGCTAACAGAATAAATATTGCAAAAGTGGTCTTGTTCATAGTTTCTGAGCTGGAAAATACTTTTTTTGTTTAAGA
>JBAZHY010000054.1:3634-8480 GCA_041652175.1 Pedobacter sp. | reverse complement strand
ATCTTGATGCCCAGGCTAAGATGACCTATGATGATAACTTCATTTATGTTATTTACAGAGTGAAGGATCGCTATGTAAGGAGCGTTACTCAAAAAATTAACGGAAAAGTATGGGAAGATTCGGCTGTGGAATTCTTTTTTTCTCCGGAGGCTGATAGGCCTACAAATTATTTCAACCTTGAAATTAATTGTGGAGGAACCCCCCTGCTTCATCACAGCAAGATCAGGCCAACCGTTGCTGATATTGAACAAATAGAAATTAAAGCCAGTTTACCGAAAGTGGTAGACCCCGAAATTACCAAACCGGTAACATGGACCATATCTTTCAAAATACCACTCAGTATGCTTGAAAAATATACCAATGTGGTTCGCCCTAAGCCCGGTGTGGCCTGGAGGGCTAATTTTTATAAGATCGCAGAGATCAACTCCAATCCTCATTACATTACCTGGAATGAAATAAAGAATGATAAGCCACAGTTTCATCTTCCTAAGTTTTTTGGAATCCTGAAATTTGAATAATACTTACTGTTTAGAAATGTTAAAGCGGTTAAAAATGAAATCATTAATAACAAAATGCTTGCCTGAAACTATAATTCATTATGCTATAGCTCTGTTGTTTCTTTTTTTATCATTTTCCGGCTCAGCACAGGAAGCAGACCTGTTATTAAAAGGCGGCCATGTAATCGATCCAAAGAATCAGATTGATGCAGTGATGGATATTGCTATCAGCGGAAATAAGATTCTCAGGGTTGCTCCGAATATACCAACGAATTCTGCCAAAAAAGTTATTGATGTCAGTGGTTTATATGTTACCCCCGGAATTATTGATATGCATGTGCATGTTTTTCAGGGCACCGACAAGTATAGTACCTCTGTTGCCAATTCTTCACGCAGTCAGAATGCTGATGCTTTTTCTTTTCGGACCGGGGTGACTACCATGGTGGATGCTGGTACCTCCGGCTGGAGAAATTTCCGCACTTTCAAGGCACAATCAATTGATAAATCGCAGACCAGGATTCTGGCATTTCTGAATGTTATAGGGAACGGAATGATCGGCCGGTTTGAGGAGCAGGATATTACAGATATGAATCCTGAGATGAATGCCTATATGATCAAAAAACAGTTTCCCGATATCCTTGTGGGAATAAAATCAGCACATTACTGGGGCGACTTTACTTCGGTAGATAAGGCTGTTGAGTCGGGAAGACTTGCTGACGTGCCCATTATGGTGGATTTCGGTGAGCATATTCCAACCAATTCTATTGAATCACTTTTCTTAAAACATTTCAGGCCCGGCGACATTTTTACTCATACTTTCTCGGAGATAAGTGCCGGTCGTGAGTCAATTGTGGACGAAAAAACCAGAAAGCTTAAGCCATTTATATTTGAAGCACAAAAACGGGGTGTTGTTTTCGATGTGGGTCATGGAGGCGGGGCATTTTCCTGGTCGCAGGCTATTCCTGCATTTAAACAGGGCTTTTTACCTGATGTAATCAGTTCGGATCTTCATGATTTGAGTATGAATGCCGGAATGAAGGACATGACAAATGTGATGTCAAAATTCCTGGCTTTAGGAATGAAACTTCAGGATGTGATTGAACGATCAACCTGGGCTCCGGCAAAAGTGATCAAACGTACGGATCTCGGTCATTTGAGTGTTGGATCTGAGGCAGATATTGCCGTTTTTAATCTCCGTGAAGGTAAATTTGGATTTACGGATGTTAAAAAAGTAAGTGTTACAGGGACGAAGAAACTGGAGGCGGAACTGACTCTTCGTGCCGGGAAAATTATGTGGGATTTGAATGGAATTAGTGGACAAGTCTGGAAGGATTAAATCTTTGATGAATGATTATGGAGCAAAATAACCTACAAACACACACGACGAATCATGAAATTATGATCAGATTCTTTGTTGATCTGAGAAGTCGTGTACAACTTTCGCTGCAGTCAGCATCTGTTTTACTTTTGTTGCTTATTAGCCCTCTGGTATTAAAGGCTCAGGAATATGATCTTTTACTGAAAGGTGGACGGGTGATAGATGCCCGGAATCGTATTGATGAGCAGATGGATGTGGCTATTAAAGCCGGGAAAATTGCAAAGGTCGTTAGAAATATTCCTGAATCATCTTCCAAAAAAGTGGTCAATGTCAGCGGATTGATTGTTGCCCCCGGATTGATTAATATCCATACTCATGTTTTTGCCGGAAGTCAGCCGGGTTTTGCAGATGGTCCCGGAAGTCAGCTTCCAGATGCATTTGGCCCCCGCTCAGGAATCACTACGGTTGTAGATGCCGGAACAACAGGATGGAGAACTTTTCCTGAATTTAAAGCTAAGGTGGTGGATAACTCTTTAACCAGGGTGTTGGCCTGGATTAATATTTTTGATACAGGTTTTAGTTCAGGTTCTGCTTTTGAACCGGATATGAATAGCCTGGATGTTCAAAAGACGCTTGAAACTATTCAACAATACCCTGACCTGATCGTAGGAACACGCATAGGTCATTATAAGGGGAAAAGCTGGATCCCTTTTGAGAGGGCCTCTGAAGCTGCAAAGCTTGCCGACAGGCCCCTTTTTGTTGAATGCCATATGCCTGAATATTCTTTAAAGGATCAGTTGGATCATATGCGCGCCGGGGATATTATCACTCATTCATTCGAGAATGTTTCAGAGCGGATACCGGTAGTGGATGAACAGGGAAAAGTCAGGCCATTTGTATTGGAGGCGCAGAAGCGGGGTGTTTTCTTTGATGTGGGCCATGGTGGTGTAGGGTTCTGGTTCAATCAGGCTATCCCTGCATTTGAGCAGGGTTTATGGCCAAATTCCTTTGGAACTGATGAGCACCGGATCAGTATGAATTCCGGAATGAAAAATATGTTGAATGTAATGTCTAAATATTTGAATATAGGGATGACTCTTCCTGATGTTATTGCCCGTGGAAGCTGGAATGCCGCGCTATCGATTAAAAGAGAAGACCTTGGAAATCTATCCGAAGGTTCGGTAGCGGATATTGCAGTGTTGAATGTGCTGACAGGGAAATTTGGATTTGTAGATTCAGGGAGTAACCGGATTGAAGGCGACAGGAAGCTGGAAGCTGAAATGACCATCCGGGGAGGAAGGATTATCTGGGATCTGAATGGGTTGTCGGCTAATAAATACAATTAATAAAAATATTTTATGAAGCGCAGAAATGTGATAAAAGGCCTTGCTTTACTTCCGGTAGTTGGAAATGTTCTTTCCTCGGAAGGGGCCGAATTGGCAATAGGGCAAGCTGGTGAGACAGAGACAACCTTAAACTCTTTTTTGGCAGAGACTAATATTTACAGATCTATGGGTGTTGAGCCCATTATCAATTGTCGTGGTTCTTATACCATAATAGGAGGATCAATTAAACTTCCTAAAGTAAAAGAGGCGTTGGAGGCAGCCAGTAATAATTTCGTGCAGCTTGATGAACTTGCTGAAGCTGCGGGGAAACGGCTTGCAGAGCTCACCAAAACCGAATGGGGAATGGTTTCTTCAGGTTGTGCAGCCGGAGTAAAGCATATTACTGCTGCATGTGTTACCGGAGGTAGTCCGGAAAGACTGATCCGCATACCCGATCTTACCGGATTTGAGAAGACTGAAGTGATTATACCGAGGTATTCCCGCCAGCATTATGATCATGCGGTCAGGAACATCGGAGTAAAAATAGTTAGTGTTTCTACAGCCGCAGAACTTGAAAAAGCAATTAACCCCAAAACGGCGATGATTTATCTTACTTCCGGGACTCCTGGGGCTGCATCAGATACCGGTCAGCCTTTATCGCTTGAAGTTATTGCGTCTATTGCCAAGCCAAAGGGTATTCCAATTCTAATGGATGCTGCAGCAGAACGGCTTACTATACCTCCTGTTCATCTGGAAAGGGGGGCCGATATCGTTGCTTATAGTGGTGGAAAGACTATTCGGGGACCGCAATCTGCCGGTTTAATGTTGGGTAATAAGAATATTCTTCTGGCTGCCTGGCAGGCAAGTGCCCCTCATCATGGCCCGGGCCGTGATAATAAATTAGATCGTGACGAGATAGTTGGAATGGTTGCCGCAGTGGAGGACTGGCTGGTGCGCGACCATGATGGGGAATGGAAAAGATGGCTTTCCTGGCTGAATGTGATTTCGAAGAAGGTGTCAACAATCAATGGACTTAGCACTAAAATTATTGAACCTACAAACCTGAATAATAAATATCCGGTTCTTCATATCATTTGGGATCCTCAAAAGTACCCCGTTACCGGATTTGAGATTGCTGAAGAGGTAGGAAGGTCTAAGCCAAGAATTGCTTTGGGTAATCGTGATGAAGCAGATGGAACTACTTCAATACAGATCACCCCCGGGCATATGCAGCCCGGTGAAGAGAAAATAGTGGCAGATCGATTATATGAGGTATTGTCCAGAAAGCGTAGTCCTAAACCTGAAATGACTGTGCCTGTTACTAACCTTAGCGGACGCTGGGATGTGGAGGTTCAATATGCTTTAAGCACCAGCCAGCATTCTTTTGTAATTGAGCAGGACGGTAACTGGATACAGGGAACCCATAAGGGTGATATGGATACTAAGAATATGGTAGGTACAATTGATGGTGATGAAGTGAAAATCAGAAGTACGATTCCTATTGTTGGAAATATCATTATTTATCTGTTTTCGGGAAAAGTAAAAGATGATACAATTTCAGGTGATATACATATGGGAGAGTATCTGACAGCAAAGTTTACCGCTAAACGTAATACAAGTAAACTTCCACGACAGAGAGTCATTATCCCTGGTGGACAACCACTTGCAACTTAGAATAAAGGAGGGAATATAACCTATGAAACGCA
>JBAZHY010000054.1:0-3624 GCA_041652175.1 Pedobacter sp. | reverse complement strand
CCGCTCTTCCGATCTAACGCAGAGATATTATCAAAGGAATGGCAGCACTGCCGCTAATGGGAATGCTTGATTCGCAGGCATCAGTTTTTGATTCATTGCCTGAGAAGTTTAAAAAGAAACGTCTGATCATTGATACACATGTGGAAACCTGGAATTTTGATCCCCGGTTCCCATTTAAGCATCCTGAAAATCCTAATGCCAGGGCCAATATGGAAGCACCTATCGAAAATCAGGTTAAGCAGATGAAGGATTTCAATATAACCTATGGTGTTCTGATTAATCCCCGTTACTATGGTTGGGATAATTCATATAAGGCGCATTGCCTGAAAACTTATCCGAATCTTTTTGTTGCACACGGCTTGTTGAATCCTCATGATCCTAAAATTGTAGATAATCTAAGATATTGGGTTAATGAACATGGGTTTCAGGGAATGCGTTTCAGCCCTATATACCATCCTAAGGAAACCTGGCTGAATTCACCCTCACATTATCCTTTGTGGAAAGAAGCAGAAAAACTTGGGCTTTGTTTTAATTATTATATTCTTCCTCATCAGATGCCTATGCTTGAAGATATGGCAGAAAGATTTCCGGGAGTGAAAATTGTTGTTGATCATGCAGGTAAACCTGATCTGAAAGCTGTCGACTGCTGGCCTGAGTTTAAAAAAATGTTTAAACTTAGCCGTTTCAAAAACGTATGGATCAGTAATTCTGAACCTTATGAAATGTCGGAAGTTAAAAAATACCCGTATGAGGATACACTTCCTTTCTATAAGGCAATTTATGAAGAGTTCGGTGCAAAGCAGATTATATGGGGCACTGGATATCCGTTCCCAAGATGGGAGCTTCCAATGGATAAGGAACTTGAATTCATGGAAAAATATTGTGACTTCTATACTGATAAAGATCTGGATCTGATCATGGGAAAGAATGCTCTTGAAATATGGAAATTTCCTAAGAAAATTTAATTTTTAGGCTGGTCTTAATTTATAAAAACTGAGTATCAATAATATTTATAAGATTATCATGAACTATAGGATTCTTCTATCTCTATTTATTTTTTGTTTTACGGTCTCAATTCAGACTATACTGGCACAGGCCCTACCGAAGGAAGAATTGATATTTCTAACTTCAGCCTGGAAAGGCGAGCGCTTTGAAGACGGGCGTCCTCGTATTTCAGATGATCTGATTGAGCGGGCAAAATCCATTGGGATTGAAGAGGCCTGGCAGATATTAAATAATGAAGGTTACCTATATCAGTATGAACGTAACTGGAAGATTCTTCATGAGGATGTTAAAGTAGTTGGAAGGGCATTGACTGCCCAGTTCATGCCCATCCGTCCGGATGTGGAGAAAAATATTGTTGACCGTGCAGCAAAACAAGGCCGTAAAGGCAGGCATTTACACTGGCCGATTAATATGTTAACCAAAGGGGATGTTTACGTAGCCGATAATAAAGGCAGGGTTGGCTCACTCATGGGTGATAATCTGGGTAATGTGATTTATAAAAATTCAGGCAACGGAGTAGTGTTTGATGGGTTTGCAAGGGATGTAGACGGGCTGGCAGAGATCAAAGGTTTTAATGCCTTTGTCAGGGATTTTGCCCCACAATTTTTGCAGGGGGTGGTATTAATGGGGCTCAATACACCGATTACCATTGGAGCGGCTATTGTTCTTCCGGGTGACCTGGTGATAGCCGGCAGGGCAGGTGTGGTTTTTATTCCGGCCCATCTGGCAGAACTGGTGGTTTCTACAGCAGAGTTTATCGCATCTAAAGACCGTTTTGGCCATGAGATGATTCGTAAGGGGGTTTATAAGGCAGAAGAAGTGGATACCCAATGGACCGAACCGGTCAGGGTAGAATATTTGAAATGGTTAGACAGAAATCCGGCCGAGCGAAAGATCAGTCGTGCCCAGCTTGATCAGTTTATGTCTAAGAGAACCTGGTAAGGATTTAATAGGGAGCTATGAAACTAATATTTAAAATAGTAATGGGTCTTGGGGCTGTATGTTTATTAGGTGCTGCGGGGCTTTATCTGATGAAAGATCAGACTGGCGCCGAACCATTTTTGATTGCCGGGATTGTATGTATAGCGCTGGGAGTCAGGGGAATCTCAGCCCTGAAAGGATTTGCTTATCCCTTAATGATTATTGGGGTGGTATCTACCGCCTTAATTTTTCCTCAGTATTTTATCGAGATCAATGGCTATAAACTTTCAGGACTGATCACACCGCTTATTCAACTGATCATGTTTGGTATGGGGATCACAATGAATTACCGGGATTTTCTGGGGGTGTTTAAAGCTCCCAGGGGTGTATTTGTCGGAATTTTAAGCCATTTTACCATTATGCCCCTGCTCGGACTCGGCCTGGCCAGTATCAGTAACTTCTCTCCTGAAATTGCCGCCGGCATGATTCTGATCGGTTGTGCACCTAATGCCGTTGCAGCGAATGTAATTTCCTATCTGGCTAAGGCCAATCTGGCCCTTTCTATTACACTGACCTCTATTGCTACCCTGCTGGCGCCATTTCTGACCCCTTTATTAATGAAGCTGCTCGGAGGTTCCTTTATCGAGATCGATGTATTGGCCATGATGTGGGATATTATGAAGATGGTGATTATCCCAATTACCCTGGCCATTGGAATCAATGAACTGATGAAAGAAAGAATGAAATGGATCAATTCGGTAATGCCGGTTGTGTCGATGTTCGGTATAGCTTTTATCATCATTATCGTCACCGCTGTTGGAAGGGAAAGTTTACTGGCCGTAGGGCCTTTATTAATTTTGCTGGTCCTGATCCATAATTTACTGGGCTATACACTGGGTTACTGGTCTGCAAGAATGTTTGGTATGGATGAAAAGGACTCCCGGACCATTGCGATCAATGTGGGTATGCAGAATGCAGGACTTTCAAAGGGGCTTGCCCATGGCATGGGTAAGCTTGGAACTGTGGGATTAGCCCCCATGATCTATGGCCCTTTAATGAATATCAGCGGATCTATTCTGGCCTCTTACTGGAAAGGTAAACCCATTGATAAAGAGGAAGCTAATTAAACGAAAACTAATAGGATGAAGAACCGATATTTTTTAATGCTGATTGTCTCTTTGCTGTTTAGCAGTAGTATTCAGGCTCAGACAAAAGCAGAAACGCATGTTGCGCAGCTTGTGAAAGACCTGAATAAAGCCATTGTTCAGAGGGATAGTGCAGCATTAGCCGGGATAACCCGGGATGAGTTGACTTTTGGTCACTCGGGAGGTGTGATTCAGGATAAGGCTGCCTTTATTAAAGCAGTTCTGGAAGGGCCTACCTTTTTTAAATCAATTGATCCTGAGAATCAGACCATACAGGTAAGTCATAAACATGCCATTGTCAGACATATTGTTGTGGCCAGTGCAATCCGGGATGGTCAGGCTCTTGCTTTAAGATTTGGAAATGTGATGGTCTGGTATAAGAAAGGGGGGCAATGGAAATTACTGGCCCGTCAGGGATATAAACTATAAAAAAGAATCAAACAAATGGATAAGAAATCAGAGCTGTCGGCACTCATGAAGGAGCAGGGGATTGTTCCACTGTATTATGCTGCGGATGCGGGGATAAGTATTGAGTTGATGAGGGCCCTTTACA
>JBAZHY010000053.1:0-8537 GCA_041652175.1 Pedobacter sp. | reverse complement strand
TTTAAGTTACTCTTATTGAATGTGAATTAGAAACAGGTCGTACCCATCAGATCAGGGCGCATATGAAACATATCGGACATCCTTTATTTAACGATAGTACCTATGGTGGTGATAGAATTTTAAAAGGTACTGTGTTTAATAAATACAGGCAGTTTGTTGAAAATTGTTTTGAGATTTTACCAAGACAGGCATTACATGCCAAATCATTGGGCTTTATACATCCATCAACACGTAAATTCATTCATTTTGAAACTGAGCTTCCTGATGATTTTAAAGCTGTTCTTGAGAAGTGGCGTAATTATATTAAGGAGAGTCAATGAGTAAACAATTCATAAACTATAATGGTGTAATAGTGCCTGCAGATCAGCAGATTTTCAGTGTTAATAACCGGAGTTTTCGATATGGGGATGGTTTATTCGAATCTATGCGTTATCTGAATGGCGAACTTAAATTTCCTGAACTACATATAGACAGAATTCAGAAGGGTATGAAATTGCTGAAACTCGATAAAAGTGCATTGATTGATACCTGGTTTCTTCGGGAAAAAACTGAGGAATTGGTTCGTAGAAATAAAATAGGGTCTGATGGCAGATTTCGTCTGACTGTATTTCGGGATGCGGATGGTCTTTATAGCCCTTCTTCGAATAAGATGGCTTATGTGCTCGAAAGTCAGAAGCTTGATGATAATTCATATACTCTTAATAAAAAAGGGTTGATTATTGATGTTTATGATGAGGTTCCAAAACCTTTGAATATACTTTCAAATCTGAAAACCTGTAATGCCCTTATTTATGTGATGGCCGGAATATTTAAAAACAGGAACGGTCTGGACGAGGTATTGATATTAAACCAAAACGGGTTTTTGTGCGAGTCTATGAGCAGTAATGTGTTCGTAGTTTACGACAAAAAACTCTATACGCCGGCATTAAATGAAGGCTGTATTGGAGGAGTAATGCGTCAGGTAGTTATACGTCTTGCTAAAGAGAATGGTATAGAACTGATCGAGGCTCAGATTAATCCTGATATTCTGAATGAGGCTGATGAGGTATTTCTAACCAATGCTACAAGAGGTATTCAATGGGTAATGGGATATAACAATAAACGATATTTTAATGAGTTTTCGAGATTTCTGCATGAAAAGCTCAATAGATTGTAATTGTCTATAATCTTACACCTCTCAAAAACTCATCAATCATCATTCTTTTTTTGCCTTCAAGCTGTAATTCCAAAACAGAGATCCAGCCATCTTTACAGGCAAATTTCAGATAGGTTTTATGATCGGTCTGAATAGATCCGGGTTTTTGCTGATGAGTAGTAAACTCAGGTCTGGCTTTATAAATCTTAAGGGTTTTGTCTTGCAGGGTGCTAAATGAAGCCGGATAAGGGCTCAGGCCTCTGATCAGGTTAAATACCTGGGAAGTTGGTTTATCCCAATTGATCTGACAATCTTCCCTGAATATTTTTGGGGCTGTTTTCAGTTCTCTGATATCAATGTGATCCTGAGGTATTTCTTTATATTCTCCACTTTCAATGGCCTTTACTGTTTTGACAAGCAGTTTGGATCCAATATTCATGAGCTTATCATGGAGGTCTCCGGCTGTATCTTCTTCTTCAATTTTCACCTTTTCTGTAAACAGAATATCGCCCGTATCGATTTCCTGTTTTAGAAAAAATGTGCTTACACCACTTTCTTTTTCACCATTAATAATTGCCCAGTTGATTGGAGCTGCACCTCTGTATTGCGGCAGGAGTGAGGCATGAAGGTTTATTGTGCCTTTTGGAGGCATATTCCAAACAAGTTCAGGTAACATTCTGAATGCAACCACAGCCTGAAGGTCGGCATTGATTGAATGAAGCTCATCCAGAAATTCAGGGTCTTTTAACCTGACAGGTTGAAGAACTCTCAAACCCTTTTCAATGGCGAATTTCTTTACAGCCGATTCACTAATCTTTTGCCCTCTGCCGGCGGGTTTATCAGGAGCCGTTATTACTCCAGCTATTTCAAAACCGGCATCTAAAAGGGCACTTAGAGAAGCTACAGCAAAATCGGGAGTACCCATGAAAACGATTTTCATCTATTTTTTGGTTATTGATAATCAGGATATATTTGGATAAGGGCTATTGCAGATAAATAGAATTATTAATTTATCTCTTTAAATTATGGATAAAGCAAATACTTCTTTCTCATAATCTTGTATTGGGAAAGCCCGGGTTCCCAACTCTGACGAATTTCTTCTTCAGATTTTCCAGCAATAATCTGCTGTTTGAGATTGTAGGTTCCTGCAAGTTTATCAAAGTTTCCCATTTGATTACTTTGCTTAAAATCAAAGAACTTTTCCTTATACGGATAAGCATTATAAAGTTCAATCAGCCAGCTGAGATTTATTTTACCTTCTTTTCTGATTTTATTGGTATTATACTGCCTCAAATCTATTCCATAGCAGATTTTATCCATATGCAAGGGAGTTTCACTCATCCCTTTAATACTTTTTGGGACAAATGAGAATTTATATTTTCCTTTCAAGTCGGGATTACCTAAAACTGTGAATGGAAAATAAGTTCCCCGACCCTGACTAATAATTGTTCCTTCGAAAAGGCATAGAGAAGGGTAGAGTAATATGGATTGAGGTGTATTTAAATTAGGAGATGGTTTAACCGGTAAAACGTAAGGAGTGGCATGGGTATAGTTAGCCAGTTTAATGATTTTGATTTTACATTTTACATTATTTGCCATCCAGCCCTCTCCATTAAGCATCTGGGCATATTCAGCAATGGTTAGTCCATGGGTAATCGGAATTGCATTGTATCCGATTCCTGATTTCAACTTTGGATCGAGTATAGGTCCGTCTACATAAAAACCATTAGGATTGGGACGGTCAAGGATGAGTACCTCTTTATTGTTTTCTGCACAAGCTTCCATCACATGCTGAAGAGTATTGATATAGGTGTAGAATCTTACGCCCACATCCTGAATATCATAAACCATCAGATCAATATCGGCCATATCCTCTTGGTAGGTTTCAAATGTTTTCCGTAGAGGGAGATTACCGGCAAACCGGTTTTTTTGTCAAAGCTATTATCTACTTTTACTCCAGCACTTGCATCTCCCCGAAAACCATGTTCCGGACCGAATATTTTGACTATTTTTATTCCTAAAGCCAGTAAACTGTCTGTTACTGTTGTATTTCCGATAACAGAAGTTGGGTTAACCACCATTCCAATCCTTTTGCCTTTAAGATATGGCAGATACTGATCAATTTGTTCAGCACCTGTCATGAGTTTGCCCCGTACTTTTTCAAGCGGCCTGGTATCAACTTTTTTGGGATCAGGGACCGAAGTGCGAAAATTCTTTATTTGAAATGTGCTGCCCGTGGTTGTCTGCAGCATCAGTGCAGTGATCAGGGTTAAGGTTAAACGCAACATAATTAATTGGTCTTAAGTATGGTAAAATTATGGAATAGTGATGAATTGCTTCCGAAACGTGTTTGAAAAAAATTGCATCTTTGCTAAGGTACAAAAAAAAGCATTTCAGGATTGAATCTAGCCCTTTTCATCGCTAAGCGAATAAGTTTTAATAGTAAACGAACCTTCTCAAAGTTGATTGTGCGTATCGCCATTCTTGGGATTATGCTTGGGCTTGCTGTGATGATTCTTGCGGTGGCTATCGTCAAGGGCTTCAAATCAGAGATCAGGGAGAAAGTAAGAGGCTTTTCAGGGGATATTCAGATCACTAAGCTTGATCTTAATGCTTCATTTGAGAATTCACCCTTTATTATTTCGGGTGAAACAATGAAAAAATTCAGGAAAGAGACCGGAATCACTGATATACAGGCTATTGCCACAAAAAATGGAATAATTAATGCAGGTAATGAAATAGAAGGCGTTGTTCTTAAAGGTGTTGACAGGCACTATAACTGGGCATATTTTAATAAGATACTTGTTTCAGGAAAGACCATTGATTTTTCTGATTCACTGAAATCGCGTTCCCAAATAATCATATCAAAATATACGGCAGACAGATTGAATCTTAAAGTCGGTGACGATTTTCTAATGTACTTCATTGAGAACTCGTTGCGGAAACGTAAATTCAAGATTTCGGGTATTTATGATCTGGGAGTTGAAGAAGTGGACAAAGTTTTTGTAATCGGAGATATTGCCTTGATCAGAAGTCTGAATAAATGGCAACCGGAAGAAGTCGGTGGTTATGAAATTAGAGTTAATAATTTTAACAAGCTTGAAACCATTGCAGATAGGGTTTATGAAGGCCTGGATATAGAATTAAAATCATATACCATAAAGGATTACTACCCTACAATTTTTGAGTGGCTGTCCTTGCTTGACGTGAATACTCAGGTTATACTTGTGCTGATGATAGCTGTTGCTGTTATTAATATGATTTCAGCTCTGCTGATTATGATTCTTGAACGAACCAATATGATCGGGATATTGAAAGCCCTGGGAAGTTCAAACTGGAGTGTTCGTAAGATATTTATGTACAATGCAGCCTATCTGATTGGATTAGGGCTTTTCCTCGGTAATGTTCTGGGTATAGGCCTGGGATTATTTCAGTACTATACACATTTTTTTACGCTGGATCAGGCTTCCTATTATATCAATTTTGTTCCGGTAATACTTGATGTGCAGGATATTCTGCTTTTGAATGCAGGCACTCTGACAATCAGCTTGTTTGTTCTTCTGATTCCTTCAATGCTTGTTACCAGAATATCCCCGCTTAAAGCAATTCGTTTTAAATAATTTCAGTACTTCTTCAAAGAGATCAGTGCTGTTTTAACCTGTTTTTTCCCTGCCTCGGGATAAGGATTGACTTTTTCCAAAATAACCGAATAACTTATATTATTTATTTTGATAGTGGTGGTATCCTGGTGATTGATTTTAGTGCCACATGATCCGATGCAAAGTTCGCTATCTGCAAAAGCCCCGGAATTGTCTGTCATTTTTATTTTAACAATGGCATTGCCTGCCGAAATGCAAAATGCATTATAAGGACAACGAGCGTCATTAATTGACTCTACCTTCAGTTGCATACCTGCATTGTTTCCTGGAAGATTTATGCTCTCATTTACTTTAAGCTCAAAAGGTCCTTCGAATGTAGTATTGTCCTTGTCGCATGAAGTAAATAGAATACCCGTTAAGCAAAGTATGCAGAGGCTTATTTTTTTCATGATCTTTTTCTTTTAATTTTTATTCAGGCGAAACAGTGATTAGATTGTCAGAATTAATACTTTATATAGATCAACCATTGCTCTTCCAGATTAACTCGATCTTTCCGGTGAATTTCACTCCTTTAAGTTCGGATTCAGATAAATTAATCAGAGTGCCGTTGCATCGGTATAACAAGGGAACACTGTTTATATTTGCTTCACAACTTGAAATAATAAATACTGTTTCTGTATTATAGGACGACCTCGAAATGGTATAACATTTATTTTGTGAACTCAATCTGCTGATTTCAACTTTGAGCCATGGTAAATCATTTTTAGGGTCGTTGCCACCACATAATCTACCCGCTTTTTCACAAGAGTTTAAAGAAATAAAACCTGTAATCAAAAAAATCATCAGAGCTGAATTCAGTTTTATCATTATTTTTTGGCTGTGTTAAAATTCATTTTAATATTGATACCTGATGCACCAAATTTTAAATTTTCACTACCCAGTCCGCCAAGTGGGTATTTAATAAAGGGTTCAATTCCTATACTCTGATTTTTGCCGATTTTAGTATTAAATCCAAAAGATAGATTAAAGGTTTTCATCAGATCAAAATGATTGAATTTTTTACTGATCACCTTCTCATCCTGAGCAAGTGCTGCACCGATTAATGAGTTAAAATTGTTAAAATTGATAGCATACTGCTCATTCAGATAGGTTCCAGAGCTTAATCCTGCCAGGATATAAGCACTGTTTTTACCCGGACTAAAGGAATATTTCAGGTTTATCGGAATGTCCAGATTCAGGAGTTCTGCCTGATAATTATTCACGGATACCAAAGTGCTTGCTGCAAATGCTGAAGAGGGTTGAAACGATCCGTAAGCATTTGAGGGTGTATCTTCATTATAAGTCAGACTATTTTTACTCAGATTGATTCCCGTTGAAAGTTTCAAACGATTATTGATTCTGAAGTCTGACGAGAATCCTGCCCCAAGGTTTATATTACTTTCGCTACCTTCGGCGTAATTAATGAAAGAGCCGGCATATAGTCCCAGTACAATACTTTTATCACGATTTTTAGGAGATTTCGATCCTTTCACTTTCGTATCTTTTAGCTCAATATTATCAGGTTTAATCTGAGGTTTAGCCTCAGCAATATTGTTTTGAGCAAGCACTATGGTGTCTGATTTTTCCTGTCGATTATGATCAGGGTCCAATAGATTGCTTAGTATAGGTTTGTTTTCTTTAGTGTTGCCTTCTATCACTGTTTTTTTTACTTCGGTCAATAAGTTTCCGGTTGAGATTATATTCTGATTTACCCCGGGGGTTTGATTTTTGATTATTGCTGAAGGAGAGTATTTTATATTGGTAATTGTTTTCTCTGAAAAAGCAGTATCAGGCACCTGATTGTTTAAGGGCAATTCTTTTGATTTCAAATGGTCATTTGATTTTGGTGTAGAAGAATGATTACTGTCAGCAAATGTTGTTTCCTGCTTTGGGTCATATTGGTACAGAAAGAATAATGAAGTCAGTATCAGGATAGCTGCGGCTGAGCTGAACCAGAACAATAAAGGTTTTCTGTCGGGTTCCGGATACTTTTTTCTGAGTTCCTGCCATCCCTGATCGGCAGCGGGATCATCAAAGTTGTCGAAAACTTCGCGGATTTTATCTGCGATTACCTGATCTTCTGTTTTTTTCATGCCATTAATTCCAATCTGCAGGCCGTTCTTAATTTATCTTTTGCACGGCTTAAATTGACCCGGGCGGTACCCGCAGGAATTTGCAATATTTCTGCTATCTCCTCATGTGAATATCCATCAATCTCATACATATTAAACACAGTACGCTGTAAATAAGGTAGTTTATCCATCAATGATAAAATATCCCTGACACTCATATTTTGCAAAACCTGGGCTTCGTAACCAATCTCTGAAGCCTCGTCAAGTTCACTCTGATGCATGTACTTTGCATCTTTTCTAATCCTGTCCAAAGCAGTATTAACTACAATCCGTTTTAACCAGGGTTTAAAACTATTTACATTATTAATACTTCCGATTGAACGGAATACCTTAATAAATGCATCATTAACAACTTCAAGAGTATCTTCCCTGTCAGATAAATAGCGCATTCCGACACCCATAGCAAAGCCAAAGAAATGCTTATACAGCCTTTCCTGGTGCTTTAAATTGCCATTTTTGCATTCCTGAATGAGCTCTTCTTCAGAAATGGAAGGTGGTTTCAGCATCTGTCAGTTTATTCTCTTCAATCTGTATTGGTATAATCCTTTTGTCGTATTACAGAATGAGCAAATTTCGAAGTTACGGGTCAGAATCAGACTATCTTTCTTAATCTCATATCGGTAATTTCCATTGAGAATCAGGCTCCAGTCGAAATCTGCAGTCCATACTCTTTCATCATTAAATTGAACTTCATTATTATTCAGCACCGTATATTTCCCTGTACCACCGGCAGGAACCCGGTTTGTACTGCCTGAAGATGTATACTCTTTTGCGTTCAGGTTCACTGTAACTTCCTCTTCACTTTTTGTAACCTGCGTTCCGTTGGGTGGAATGTAATAGAACAAACCTTTATAGTTACCGTCAATAACTACCAGGTTTAACTTTTCGGAACATGCACCCAGAAGTGTAATGATGCTAAAAAAAATGATGAGACTAAATTGTCTGCCATGATCAGTCTGGTCGGCAGTCTGGACTGAACTTTCCTTACTCCTTTTCAAAAAGTTATTTATCTCAAGATTATTTTTCATTCGCATATCTGAGAACTTTATTACATAGTGTTTACATACATAAGACGTAAGTTGTATTCAGGATGCAACAACACAAATAAAAAATATCAGGAAAATGTCAACGCTTAAAGATCCGGGGGCTGGGTTATTGAGTCTTTGCTTCATTCCAGAAAATATCCATTTCGGATAAAGTCATATCCTTTAGATTTTTTCCCTGTTCTTTAGCTTTATTCTCAAGGTATTGAAATCGTTTTATGAATTTTTTATTGGTTTTTTCAAGAGCATCTTCCGGGTTAATATCAATGAATCTGGCATAATTAATTAATGAGAATAAAAGATCCCCGAATTCAGATTCTGCTTTTTCTTTATTTATGGCCTTATTTTCGGTGGTATTGAATTCATCCCTGAATTCTCTGAGTTCTTCTTCAACCTTATCCCATACCTGAGATTTTTCTTCCCAGTCAAACCCAACTCCACGTGCCTTTTCCTGAATCCTTGAAGCTTTTATTAATGCAGGCAGAGAAAGAGGTACACCCTCCAGTACAGATTTATTTCCCTCTTTAAGTTTCAGTTGTTCCCAGTTACGCTTTACTTCAGCTTCGTCATTAACAGTAATAGCACCGTA
>JBAZHY010000052.1:6552-8575 GCA_041652175.1 Pedobacter sp. | reverse complement strand
CTCTACAATCCGGTACTCAGCAGACCAGATCAGTCCGTTAGCATCCAGATATAATTTTTGCGGTGTTTCCAGATGATAGCGGATATAAAAAAGTGCAGTAAAAAAATCCCGGGACTCTGCATATATGGGATAAGTTGTATCCGGGTCAGTTGCTAGTTTGCTTGTCCTGGTTGCCATGAGCTGTTTACGGTCATATTCTATGATCCTGTCTTCATTGTACTTATTTTGCAAGATCTTTTTATATCTTGTTACCGGAAGATAGTCGCTCGTATATTCGGAAATATACTGATTATCCATTACAGCAGCTATTTCAGCCAGGCGGGTTGATTTGGCAGTAACCGTTAAAACCTGTCCGTCATCTTCCATAATAACGTCAGTTACATTCAATCCCAGATAATTAATAGTCATTGTCAGTTTTTCTGCCCATAACCAGATGGATAACAGAAAAAAGACAATAATAAAACTAATTTTTGTTGGGGGCAGGATTGAGTTTTTTAAGGCGCACATATTTTATGCGGTGTGATTTAATATTAGTAACGACAAATTTGACCTGATTATCATAGACATAAGAATCATAACGTACGGGAACACGGTTGAAATTATCATAAAGAAATTCTGCCAGGTTATCATAATCATCTTCAGGAATATCCAGGTCAAATTTCTGATTCAATTCGGAGATGGAAACCATGCCGCTGATAATATATTCCGAATCATTGACTTTATTTATTGTAGGTCCTTCCTTGTCATATTCATCGAGAATTTCGCCTACTATTTCTTCCATTATATCTTCCATGGTCAAGAGACCACTGGTTCCTCCATACTCATCAACAATGATGGCAATCTGCATTTTGCGGCGACGAAAGAGGTTTAAGATAGTACTGATCTGGCTGTTTTCGGTTACATAATTGGTTTGTCTTAAGAGCGAGCGTACCGATTTTTTATCAGGATTCAGGATAATATCCTTGGCATACACAAACCCGATAATATTATCAATGCTGTTCTTATAAACTGGAATTTTTGAATGCCCTGATTCCAGAAAGCAGGTTCTAAGATTATTAAAGGATTCATTTTCCTCAATGGCTACTATATCTACGCGTGGAGTCATTATTTCGCAGGCTTTTGTACCGGAAAAGAAGCGGAATATACTTTTGATGATCTCTCTTTCGGAATCTTCCAGGGGGTGGTCTGTATTTTTTGAATTTAAAAGGTTTTTCAGGTCTTCTGTGGTAATATTGTTATTTTCATGTACCTTACCTTTTCTGTGTGAAAAAATATTGTTGATCAATTCCAGCAGCTTTACAAAGGGATAGAAAATATAGAATAATATGAAAAGCGGGAACACTGCTTTACGGCTAAAATTTTCTGCTGATTTGAAAGCTAAAAGTTTTGGCGTTATTTCCCCAAAGAGCAGCAGCAATCCTGTCATGAGCAGAATTTCCACAATTATTACCACCTCATGCGAACCGGTGCCCAGAAATGTATCTCCGATCTTGAGAGCAATCACGGCAGCAGTGCTGGAAGCCGCCACGTTAACTATAGTGTTGCCCAGAAGGACTAATATCAACAGAGACCGGGGTTTATTAAGCAGGTGCGTAATTAGTTTATAACTTATCTGATTTTTCTTTTCATATTTCTTTAATTGTATCTTAGATAAGGAAAAAAAAGCTGTTTCCGAACCTGAAAAGAAAGCTGACATTAGCAACAAACCAATTATTAGAAAATATGGCAGTGACTCATCCACTTTTTTAAATCTTACTCCTTAATATATCTACTATATTCTTTTTCTTTCAGATGCATCAGTTCAGCATCTCTGAAGGCAATGTGATCATAACCCAGAAGATGCAGAAGACCATGGATAAATAATATCTGCAATTCACAATCCAGCGATCTTACGCACTTTTGATGTAATGCAGTTTCGATGTCAATGATTATATCTCCCAAAACCTCTGCTTCTTGAAATCCAAAGGGAAATGCCAGTACATCCGTTGCAGTATTTCTACCCCGCCAGGTTCTGTTAAGGTCT
>JBAZHY010000052.1:0-6537 GCA_041652175.1 Pedobacter sp. | reverse complement strand
CAGTAAGGCTACCGTTTTTGGGGAAGTAATTTTTTCAACCTCAGCGATTCTTTCGGCAAGGTTTTGAAATAGTTCCTCGCTGATTTCGCTCTCAGTGCGGTTTTCCAGTTCAACTTTTATCATTGTCTTCAGGATATTCTATTCTAGTACTGTAAACTCCGATGAGAATAGGCTGCATCGCTTTAATTATCAGGGTCATATCCTTTAAAGTTAGGGGTGTATCTGCTAGCTGACCATCCTGTAACAGTTTATTAACTGTCTCATTGAGGAGGTTATCAATGATTTCCGGATTAATCTCACTAAGTGCTTTAGAATGTGATTCCACGATGTCTGCAATCATAACTATGGCAGCTTCACGAGACTGTGGTGTCGGTCCGGCATATTTAAATTCACTTTCGTCAAAATCTAGACCATTCTCTACTGCTTTATTGCGGAAATATTTTATTATCGAGGTACCATGATGCTGAGCGATAATATCAATTATCTGTTGAGGTAAAGCTGCTTTTTTTGCGAGATCTATTCCGTCCTTCACATGCTTCCTGATAGTATAAGCACTCTGACTGGGTAATAATGTATCATGTATCTCTGAAGCCTGGGGATTATTTTCGATGAATATTCTCGTATTATTAAGCTTTCCTATATCGTGATAATAACTTCCTACACGTGCCAGAAGATGATTAGCTCCTATTGCTTCCGCTGCACTTTCTGCCAGATTACCCACGACCAGGCTGTGATGATAAGTACCGGGTATCTCAATTAATAACCGCTTTAAAAGCGGATTTTCCAGGTTCAGAAGTCCCAGAAGCTGCTGTCGCGTGACAATTCCAAACCGGATTTCCAGATAAGGAACTAGTGATACTGCCAGGATCGAGGAAAAAGTTACGGAAATCAGACCATAAAGTACCACTTGTGCAATTATGCCAATACTCAGTATCTGGATCAATCCGAAACCCAGTATAAAAATTACCAGAAAGAACATAATATAAATACTTACTGATAAATAGCGGAAACTGACCTTATTATAATTGGGAACGATTAAAGCTGCCAGCGATGCCAGTGTCAGGATCAGAGGGTGTAAAAATTGCCCCTGGGTCAGGATCACCACCAGAAAAAATTGCATTGTTGTATAAAGAAATGCCAGCTTGCGGTTGAAAAGCTGCATCACGACAATAGTAAAAAAACTGAGAGGCAGCATCATTGCTGCTAATTTAAACCGGTTGGAAATGAAGATCGTAAATAGCGAGACCATAAAAAAAAGAAGCAGGAGCAGTAAATATTGCTTTTCATTATTTATTTTAAATACATCTGTACTTTTTATAAATAGATTAAACATCACCATCAGAAGCAGAATTGCCAGAAATGTACCGATAGCTGATTCTGCTATGGCTGGTGTCTGCTTGCGTGCTTTCTGTTCTGTCATCGCTTTCTGGAGGCTTTGCAGAACCTGAAGCTCCTCTTCACGAACCCGTTCGCCTTTCCGGATAATAGTCTCATTCTTGAGTACTTTTCCCATTATTGATGAAACTTCGATCTGGGTCTGCTGTTTCTCCTCTTCTGTCAGGTTCTGTACCGGGATAATATTGACAACCAGCACATTAGATGCTAATTCTGTAATTGCTTTCTTCCCTTCTGTATCACTGTAACCGCTTATAAGTTTATTCTGTGCTTCTTTAAAACTATATAACTTAAATAGATCATAATCTTTTATCGTGTTCCTGCGTTTAATGCTTATATCTGATCTTGAATAGGTTTCCGGATATATTCCTATTTCGAATATGCGGGCAATATTCTCCGTAATATAATCATACATGTTCCTTCGTAACTGCTGATTTGAAAGGTATGCACAGGTTTCAGTGCTTAAAAAGTAACCTTTTGCCAGTAATTCTGACCTCAATGATTCGGGATTCTGGGAATTGATCTGATTTTCAAAGTAGCGGAATATAATATCAAGATTGCGCAGCGCAGTATAAGTTATATCATCAGAAATGGAATATACATAATTTCCCTGATTCTCTGCTTCTTTGCGCTCCTTATATAATTGTGCATCACTTTTATAAACATCAAATTCTATAGGTGAGACGATATCACGTTCTGCAATCTGTCCCAGGCTCAGGTTTACGGAATGTTCCCAGCCAATGCTGGGATTGAAATATATTTGAATAATGCTAATCAGTATTGCAAAAATCAGTATGATCTTTTCTCTTTTTTTCATAATTGTTATTTAGAAAAATGAAAGCCTCCTTGAGGAGGCTTTCAATATTATTAATTATTGATCTCTGGGAATTTGAAAAATCTGGTTAGGATAGATCAGATCTTCATCTTTGATTTGATCTTGATTGGCTCGGAAGATCTTGGGCCACTGAGCGCCACTGCCATATACTTCAGGATAGGAAGCAATTGTCCATAAACATTCGCCCTTATAAACTTTCCAGGTATTCGGCTTGCCGCGAGGGATTTTTAATACCATATCCGGATTGACAATATTGGGATCTTTGATCTGATCACGGTTGGCGCGGTAAATAATTCCCCACTTGCTGGAATCATTATAGATAAAATCATATCCCGCTATCTTGCCAAGATTATCACCCTTGACGACAGTATAATTATCTTCATAATATTTCGGACCCTTTGAATTCACTTCTGCTTCTAATCTCGTTAAACGGTTCTCAATCAAAAGTACTTCTTCCTGGAAATCAGGTAACTTCGAATAACCGGATTTGCGGTATTCATTCCATTCCTGGCGCAGTGCATAAATATCCTTCTTTGCCTGCCATAATTCACTATCGGACAGATTTTCAAAATTATTGATCTGCTCATTAAAATAATCCAGCTTCTTCATCATCTCGTTCCATTTAGCTACATCATTCTTATCAATGCCAAGATAAGCAAGAATACCATTATAAACAACTTCGCGTTCCGCATCTATGGCGGTTGAAAGTGCACCTAATTCTTCAAGCCGGCGGTTTGCTTCATCCTGACGTGCTATGGCATCGGCTTTGCGAGTCATCAGATCTGTCTTTTCATCTGTCAACTGCTGGCAGTAAACTGCCCGTTCTTCATTACTCAGTTTCTTGTAGTCCTTTTCACTAAGATAGTTCACTTTGGCTGAAAGCAGGGTGGGAAGCACAACAAGTAATATAATCGCTATTGTTATAATTTTTTTCATTTTGTTTCCTCCTATTCTGCTTTAAGTTTAACTTCATAAGTTTTTAATTTATCAAGATCTGTCTGTTTAGCATCTACTTCTTTTTGAAGTTTTGCTACTTCTACTTCAAGCTCGTCAGCAGTCTTTTCTTCCTGGATAGCTTCCTGTAAAAGCGTGTCCAGTTCTGACTGGGTTACTGGCTGCGGTGGAATCTGCTTCGTAGCACACGCTGTCAGGAATACTGAAATCAGCACAATTACAATTAACATCGTACGAATCTTCATCTTCTTCATCTCCTTTACCTAAGTATTTTTTTAAATTTATTATTAAATTTCACAAACATTACACTATCACTTAATTTTTTGTCAAGTTATAATGATGGTTTCTTCTATTTACTCTAGATAATCTAATTAATATTTTGAAAAAAACTAATATTTTTTTTTACTCATAAATAAAATTAATACTCCGGTCATCCCTTGTTTTCTTGATTACTTTTTATAAGTACTTATACATAATAGTTATAGCAATTTTGAAGATAATATCGACTGTACGAAAATGATAAGACGTGAAAGAGAGAAAAGTGAAAATGAGAAAATGTGCTAAGAATAATGTAAGATGAAAAATGTAAAATGATGAAGAGAAAAAAATAAGGACTCTTTCTTTCATGCCTTTCGTGGTTAAAAACTCTTGATCAGGATTCACAGGATTTACTGGATTAAGAAAATAAACTGAAAGAAGAAAAGCTGTTCCAATGCATTGACACGTTCAATGCACTCCATAATAATATGAAGCTGCGCTTTCCGCGGTTATCTGAACTCGAAGATGTGAAAATGCGATTGAAAGTAAATAAATCCGCTCTTTATCTTCATTCGTGATATTCGTGCCATTCGTGGTTTAAACTCTTAATTGCGAAAGTGTGAAAATGCGATTGAAAGCAAATAAATCCGCTCTTTATCTTCATTCGTGTTATTCGTGTCATTCGTGGTTTAAACTCTTAATTCAGAACACCTGACCTCAAAGATATTAAAATGACCCCAATTTTACAATAAGCCTTAAATTAGTATCAGGATAGATCGTTTCTGTTTTATTGATTTGCTCGCATAATTTTTGTATAATTTTATCTGAAGCTCTATTTGTCAGGTGATGTAATGAGATTTCTAAAATATTATTTTCATAATCCGGTTTAATATCAGCCTCTGTATTGAACACCTGTCTGAGCAAAGCTCTGGCATCATCTCTTCGGGACATATGTTTACGGATTATCCCTACCATTGCCGTTTCCGCTCTATAAGCAATCATCTTGACAGTATCTACTATGAGCTTTTTGTCTTTAGCAAGGCTTTTAAATTTCTCTGATTCCGGAAGTTCAGCAATAGCTATATGACGCTTTATTGTTTTGCGTTTTTCCTTCAATTTGGTTAGATCATTTTCAAATAACTCTATTTCTTCCAATAATTCAGCTTTATTTTTCTCACTTTTGTTCTGCTCATTTTCAGATTTTGTGGAATCGCTAATTATTTCATAGAATTTTGCCCTTCTTCTACCTAACTTTCCGGCAGTGCTTTTAATCTCATTTTCTAATCTACGATATTCAGGGTTTACCACCTTTGTAGTAGCATCAATATCTTCAGTTTCATAGTCTATAAGCCTATCTATTCCAAAGTGTTCAATCATATATTTGAAAAAGATCTCTTGACACCAGCGAGTAAACATTTGAGCTGCAATTTGAGATTTATGATGAGTAAAATCAGTTGTTACGATAGAAGTTTGATGACCGGATCTGGTTAGCTTTCGGATCTCTCTTAGCCAAATGTTATCCCCAAGAAATAGTCCTCGTTCCGCTAACATCATTTGCTCCATTTCGCCATTGCTCAATTTGACATCAAAAAGCTCAAATTCAGACTTTGACCATTCATCTTTGACGAATTTACGATAGGTACAGCAAGCTATTCTTTTTTCCCACATAAGCTTAAAAAAGCCGGGACTGTATCCTTCTCTATCAAAAACTAAAATGAAACGGTATAAATTGGGGTTAGCATTTAATTGTTCTTCAGTTGGCTGATCAGGGACATCTTCTAATAATCTGGGAACAATATCACTCTCTAAAATTGAAAGTAATCCTTCATTGACTGCTTCAGTTATTACGAAAAATGGAGACCCGAGATAGTCATTTATCCAATAATTAGACATACCGCGGAGACATAATCTTTGGCGGGAAACATAACGGCGGGGTAGCTTCGTTTGTTTGCCGTAATAAGTTTTGATGTGCCCATCGATATACAAAACACCGGCTGCTTTAGGATTATTATCCATCCAATCTTTTGATAATTCAGCACTCCAGATGGGAGCTTGTTTTTGACGAGATAAAATTTCTAATTTGGCTCTGAGTGTTTTTACTTCGGGTATTCTATCAAGACCAATTAATTTTCCAAATTCTCCAGGAGCGATATTACGAAGATTCTCAGGGGATTTAAGACGAAGTAAAGTCATTATCGCAAGAGTTAAAAAGAGTTGATGGATTGAATAGAAACCGCGAGGAAGATGGTAATATTTCTTCAAATGCCTGAGAAGTCCATTTGCCAAAAGGGCTGGTAAAGCGATTAGAACACCGCCCATTGATACATCGTAATTTGATTCAAAACGAGTTTCAGCTTCATCAAGTTGACCAACTGAAGCTAATACTCTTTCTTCAGAACGGCTACAGCCAACTCCCATGCCTTGTTCACTATCGGCTTGACTTCGTTGACTTTTAGTACACGAAAACTCTTCTGTTACTTTTTTTTTGGCTTATGCAGCTTTTTTTGATAGATGCCTTTCAAAATTGTAGCTTTATTTACTCCGGTTTGTTTGGAGATGTAATCCACTTCTTCCTTAGAATCAAGCAATGATTGAATTTCTGCAATTTTCTGAGGCGTCATAACGTTTTGTGTGCGATGTACAGTCTTATTAAAAAAAGCAGATGGTCCCCTTTCTTGATATTTCTTTACCCATCTCTTTATGCTACTATTACTTATACCGAAAGCTCTGACAATATCTGCCTGGCTGGCATTACCACAAATATAAAGTTGGCTAACAAACATTTTGAAAGAATTAAGATCATCAACTGAATGATGAAATATGGGCATCTGACCATTAAAATAGTAGATATAATTATCTTTCTTAACAAAGCCAATTAGCGAATTTATTAATCGTATTTCATCAGGAAAAATAGGTAATAACATTTGGGTCATAACTCTGTCCTCCAAGTTTTTTAAAAATCAAGTTCATTTATAAATCTTAATTTTGGCAAGAGAAAAAATGTAAATAAAAGATAATATATTGAAATGTATAGCAATACATTTTAGTTACCTTTTATGAGGTCAGGTGTTCTGAATATAGAATGAGATTAAGAA
>JBAZHY010000051.1:0-8604 GCA_041652175.1 Pedobacter sp. | reverse complement strand
AAAGTATAGTTGAAGTATATATAAGGTATATCTTATAGAGAATACTTTACATATACTTTAAATTTATATTAACAATATATTAAGATACTGATAGCTGTACTTCCGAAATAATCCTGAACTACAGGAAGTACTCGAAGCTTTCGGTTTCTTCCTTATTTAATCTGTTATGAAGAGTTTTCGTATTACTTATGCTGCCGCTTAGCTTAGCAGGATTTATAGACAAGAATTCCATTATCAAACAGTTCTGATCTGAATTGCAGAAAAATAAAGCATAGAAATGTTTTTTATTAGAAATCTAATTTTCTACCTTTGCAGTCCAATTTAATAATTGGAAAAAGGAGATAAATTAATTAATGGCCAAAAAACTAGAAGCCGAAAAAGAGTTAACTGCTAAACAGGCAGAACTTCATGGCGAAGAGACCACTACGGTTAAACAAAAAGAAACCATTGAGTCAGAAGCTGATTCAGTGTCGATCGAAGAGATCAAATCAAAAACATTAATCACCCCTTCCGGCGATTTCGACTGGGATGCGGATGATAAAGGTTTTGGTAATTACAGTGCAGCTGACCGCGAAAAGTTAGAAGAATTGTATGCCGGAACTTTTAATTCGATCAACAAAGGCGAGATCATCTCGGGTATAGTTGTATCGATCAACAACAAAGATGTGGTATTAAACATCGGATTTAAATCTGACGGTTTGGTATCATTATCAGAATTCCGTGATACACCAGACCTTAAGGTTGGTGATACCGTTGACGTATTTGTAGAATCGCAGGAAGATGCTAACGGACAGTTGGTATTATCCCGTAAACGTGCAAAAACCCAGCGTTCATGGGAAACCATTAATGAAGCACTGGATCAGGACAAAATCATTACAGGTTTTGTGAAGAGCCGTACTAAAGGTGGTTTAATTGTGGATATTATGGGTGTTGAGGCTTTCCTTCCGGGATCTCAGATCGACATCAAGCCTATCCGCGATTATGATATTTATGTTGGTAAGACAATGGAATTCAAGGTTGTTAAAATCAATCATGAGTTCAAGAACGTTGTTGTATCACATAAAGTGCTGATTGAAGACGATTTAGAAAATCAAAAAACTGAGATCGTTGCCAAACTTGAAAAAGGACAGGTACTTGAAGGTACTGTTAAGAATATCACTGATTTCGGTGTATTCATCGACCTTGGCGGCGTAGACGGTTTATTACACATAACTGATATTTCATGGGGTCGTATTGAGCATCCACGTGAAGTATTAACCCTTGATCAGAAGATCAATGTGGTAGTTTTAGATTTTGATGACGAGAAAAAACGTATCGCATTAGGTTTAAAACAATTAACACCACATCCTTGGGAAGCTTTAGATACTGCTCTTGAAATAGGTTCTAAAGTAAAAGGCAGAATTGTTACTGTTGCAGATTACGGAGCGTTCCTTGAAATCACCCCGGGTGTTGAAGGTTTGATCCACGTATCTGAAATGTCATGGTCTCAAAACCTTCGTAATCCTCAGGAATTCCTGAAAGTTGGAGATGAGGTTGAAGCCCAGGTATTGACATTAGACCGTAACGAGCGTAAAATGAGCCTTGGTATCAAACAACTTACTCCTGATCCATGGAAAAACATTGCTGAGCGCTACCCTATCGGAAGCAAGCATAAGGCAGTTGTTAAGAACATGACTAATTTTGGTGTATTTGTTGAGATCGAAGAAGGTATCGACGGATTGATCCACATCTCTGATCTTTCATGGTCTAAGAAAGTTAACCATCCTAATGAATTCACTAAAGTTGGTGAAGAACTTGATGTGGTTGTACTTGAACTGGATGAGGCTAACCGTAAATTAAGTTTAGGTCATAAACAACTTGAAGAAAACCCTTGGGAAACTTTCGAAACTGTATTCACACTGGATTCAATCCACGAAGGAACTGTATTGAAAGTAACTGACAAAGGTGCAATCATCGCATTACCATACGGAGTTGAAGGATTTGCTCCTACAAAACATATGGTTAAGGAAGATGGTACTTCTATTAAAGCTGACGAAACTGCTGAATTCAGAATTATTGAATTCAACAAAGATTCTAAGCGTATCGTAGTTTCTCATGCCCGTATCTGGGAAGAGGCAAAAGCTGAAGAACGCAAAGAAGAGTTCAATGCTAAAAAGAAGGAAGCTAAAGCAACTACTACTGCCGTTAAAAAGGTAAAAGAGTCTGTTGAGAAATCTACTTTAGGTGATCTTGGTGTATTGGCACAACTGAAAGAGAAAATGGAAGGTGCAGAGAGCAAAGCCAAAAAAGCTAAGAAAACTGAAGATGATGCAGCAGAAGCTGCTGAAACTTCAGCAGAATAAGCTAAGCTTTATCCAAATAAACGAACGCCCTGAGGAATCTCGGGGCGTTTTTTATTACAAAGCATTTTACCATAAGTACATTCACGGTCAGTCGCTGAAAAATTCCTTTAAAAGATTTATCCCCGAGTACAATAAATTTTATATTTTTGCTCAAATTAAACCACTGATGCAAAAACTAACCTTGCTTGACGGTCGCCAGTTCCAGATAACCATTCAGCGTCTTTGCCATCAGTTAATTGAAAATCACGACCAATTCGAAAACACCGTTATCCTTGGGATTCAGCCACGCGGGGTATATCTGGCCAATCGCATCATTACAGAACTCAAAAAGGATTTACCAGCAGCTAAAATTGAAAACGGCAATCTTGATATCACCTTTTTCAGGGATGACTTCCGTAGAAAAGAAGGACTGCTGATTCCAAGCAGCACCGAAATAGATTTTATTATCGAAGGTAAGAATGTAATTCTTGTAGACGACGTATTGTGGACAGGAAGAACTATCCGTGCTGCCCTGGATGCAATACAATCATTTGGCAGACCCGAAAAAGTAGAACTTCTGACCCTGGTAGACCGGCGATTCTCCCGGCAGCTTCCTATTGAAGCCGATTATATAGGGATTAAAGTAGACACCATTGATTCTCAGAAGGTTATCGTGAGCTGGAAGGAGACAGATCACGAAGATAAAGTTATATTACTATCGGAAAAATAATGGCAGAATCTATTCAAACATTAAGCACTAAACATCTGCTGGGTATTAAAGATCTTACTGTCAGGGATATTGAATTAATACTGGAAACCGCCGATACGTTTAAAGATGTTTTGAACCGGCCAATTAAAAAAGTTCCTTCTTTACGCGATATAACCATAGCCAATATCTTTTTTGAAAATTCGACCCGAACCAGGCTCTCATTTGAACTGGCGCAGAAACGATTATCAGCAGATACTGTCAATTTTGCAGCTTCTTCCTCCTCAGTGAGTAAAGGGGAAACGCTGATCGATACTGTAAACAACATTCTGTCTATGAAAGTTGATATGGTTGTAATGAGACATCCTTACCCGGGTGCAGGGGTATTTCTCAGCAAACATGTTAATGCCCAGATTGTTAATGCAGGTGATGGTGCACATGAGCATCCGACACAGGCATTGCTTGATGCATTCTCTATACGTGAGAAATATGGTGAAATAAGCGGCCGGAAGGTTGCAATTATCGGTGATATTCTTCATTCCAGAGTAGCTCTTTCCAATATTCTTTGCCTTCAAAAACTAGGCGCAGAAGTTATGGTATGCGGCCCCAGCACCCTGATTCCAAAATACATTGGAACATTGGGTGTAAAAGTTGAACACAACCTGCTGAAGGCTCTAAACTGGTGTGATGTGGCCAATATGCTTCGTATTCAGCTGGAACGTCAGGATATCAAATATTTTCCATCATTACGGGAATACTCGATGATGTACGGATTGAATAAGCAAATTCTTGATTCTCTCGACAAAGAAATTACGATCATGCATCCCGGTCCGATCAATCGTGGGGTAGAAATCACCAGTGATGTTGCTGATAGCAAGCAATCTATCATTCTTGAACAGGTAGAAAATGGAGTTGCAGTGCGTATGGCGGTACTATACCTTCTTGCCAATCAGCGCAGTCTGCACTAAGAATTTTATTATTAGTTTCCCCGGATTAATAACAACATTCAAAATTCTTCGTTAGTATTCTGTTTTCAACACATGTTAGTTACTAATGCAAAGAGTCTAATCCGCATTAGATTAAATTAGCAGGAATTATTTTGGTTATTTATGCTCAGACAAATTTCACTATCCGCTTTATTTATCATTTTTATCGCCGTACCCGGGCTGGCTCAAAGTACTGCATGGTTTGAACAGAATCCGAATTATAAAACAGGACTTGATCTATTTGAAAAAGGCAAATACGTTGCAGCATCCCAGCAATTCAATAAAGTTGCACAGCCTGAACAAAAAACAAGTACTAAATCTGAGTTGAATCCTGCGCTTGACCAATTAAAGGAAAGTGCTCAGTACTATATTGCACTCTGCGCACTTGAACTGGGCAACAGTGATGCTGAATCATTATTGAAGAAATTTGTTAGCTCCTATCCGGCAAGTACTTATACAAAGCTGGCCTTTTATCAAATCGGACGCACCTATTTCGCACAAAAGAATTATCCAAAATCAATTGAATGGTTTACCAAACTTGATGAAGCCGATCTGACGGGGAAAGAATCTTCTGAATACCGGTATAAATTAGCCTACTCGTATTTTGAGGCTAAACAATATGATAATGCCAAACCATTTTTCATGCGCCTGAAGGATGAAAAGGGCATATATAATGAGCAATCTATTTACTATTTTGCTTATATCTCCTATCTGCAAAAAGACTATAAAACTGCACTTAAAGAGTTTGAAAGATTAAAAGGCTCAAAAGCATACGAAAACAGTTATCCTTATTATATTTCTGCATTATATTTTCTGGATAATCGCTACGACGACGTATTAAACTATGCCCTTCCTATTCTGAAATCAACAAAACAGCTTTATGAAACGGAAATGTTCCGAATTGTTGGAGCTTCTTATTTTGCCAAATCAGACTATCCAAAGGCCGGGGAGTATTTCCGTAACTTCCAGAAAAACGATCAGGGTAAAACCCAGAACAATCAGGATAATTACCAGATTGGCTATACCTGGTATAAGCTAAAAGATTATAAAAATGCCATTGTTGAACTTGAAAAGCTGGAAACCCCTGATGAATACTACCAGAGCGGAATGATTGCCCTGGGCGAATCTTTCTTACAAACAGGGAATAAACAGGGAGCAAGAAATGCATTTTTTAAGGCTTCGCGTTTAACTTTCGACAAACAGCTGCAGGAAGAAGGTCTGTTCAATTATGCCAAACTATCTTATGAACTTGAATTCCATCAGGTGGCTTTGGATGCAACACAACAATTTATCAAGACTTATCCTCAATCACAAAAACTGGATTCAGCAAAAACCTTACTCGGTGAAATTCTTTTGAGCACCAAAAATTATAAAGATGCGATCGATATTCTTGAAAGTATTCCAAATAAGAACAAGGAAGCTAAAGAAGTTTATCAGAAAGTAACTTATTACAGAGGATTAGAGTTTTATAATGAACGTGCATTTCAGAATGGGATATCAATGTTCATGCGTTCAAATAATAGTGCTGTTGACGAAGAGATACAGGCCCTATCAACTTACTGGCTTGCTGAAGCAATGTATGAGGTAAGGAAATTTGGTGAATCAGTAGACAATTTCGAGAAATTCATGAAGTTTCCGGCTGCTAAAAAGACCGAGGTTTATAATTTTGCTCATTATGCCCTTGCCTATGCGGCTTTTGAGCATGAAAGCTATAGAAAAGCCGCTACCTATTTTACCAGGTTCCTTCAGGGAAATGAAAAGGATCCAAATACCATAAACGATGCTATCCTTCGTTTGGCAGATTCTTATTTCGTTTTGAAAGATTATGATGATGCCCTGAATTATTATAACAGAATTATTTCATACAGAACCTCCAGCGAAGATTATGCCTTATTTCAGAGAGGGATGATTCAGGGGCTTCAGGGCCAAAATGATATGAAAATTGAAACTCATAAATCATTGCTGGCACAATTCCCGAAATCGAATTATTCTGACGATGCTGGTTTTGAAATTGCATATACCTATTTCATAAAGGGGAATTTTGATATCGCAAAGACCGACCTCAGTGCTTTAATAGAAAAATATCCCCGTAGCAGCTATGTACCCCGTGCACTGATTACAATCGGTTTGGTAGAGCTTAATCAAGATCAGGAAGATGCAGCTTTACTTACTTTTAAAAGAGTAGTAAGCGAATATACTACTACTGATGAAGCCAAGCTTGCAATGGAATCTATCAAAAATATTTATCTGCAAAAATCTGATGCTACTGGATTTCTTGATTACGCCAACACCACAAGCATTGGAAATTTAAGCACTTATGAACAGGATAACATCACCTTTCAGGCTGCTAATAACCGCTTCCTTAATGGCGATTATCAGGGTACATTTGAATCAGTAAATGCTTATTTCGATAAATTTCCTAAAGCTGTTCATGATAAGCATGCAAAATTTATCCGGGCCGAAAGCCTGGTCAGATTAAAGCGTCCGGATGAAGCGATACCTGATTATGAATACATTCTGAACGACTGGACCAGTGATTATACTGAACGGGCGTTAATGAGTATTTCTAAAATCTATTTATCACAAAAGAAATATAATGAAGCCATCGTACATTTGAAAAAGCTAGAGCTTACTTCTGAGTACAAAGCCAATTATAGCTTTGCCATAAATAATTTGATGGAAGCATATGCAAGTATGAATATGCCTGATGAAACTTTACAATATGTAAAATTCATCAGGGAATCGAATAAATCTTCAGAAGAAGACCTGTTCCGTGCGAGCCTTTATTCAGGCCGGGCCAATCTGATCGTTGGCGATACCCTGCAGGCAATAAAAGATTTTACTGACATTGCTGAAAAAACCCAGACAGTTACAGGCGCAGAAGCTAAATACAATCTGGCTAATCTGATGTATCTCAGGCATGAATATAAAAAATCATTGGCAGCAGCTTTTGATCTGACCAATAAAATGCCGAATCATGATTATTGGGTTGCTAAGACCTATATTCTGATTGCAGATAATTATTCGGCACTCAAGGATAATTTCCAGGCCAAAAGTACCCTTCAGAGTATTATCGAAAACTATGAGAACACTGAGGACGACATCCTGACTACAGCCAAAGAAAAACTTGATAAACTTAATAAAGGCAATAAATAATGATTAATCTTCCGCAAAAATATACGCTGTTAATAAGTTTGGTATACTTATCTGTTGCTGCTCAGGCACAAGATAAAAAAGATACACCCGCTACACCGGGTACCACTACAGGTACCACCACAATTACTGATGAAATAGAAGTGGTAAGACCATATAAGCCTGTTCTGGCTGATGCTGTAAAGATCAGAAGGAATCCCGACATGGATAATACCAAACCCTTCAAGCCTGTACTTAGCTATTCAATTGTTGATAAAAAACTGGAACTGAATTCAAATATCAAAGAATTACAGGCTCAAAAGATGCAGGATGAACAGGGAAGGATACTTAATAATAATTTTGTTAAAATAGGTGCCGGAACTTTTAATACAGCCAACGGAGAAATTTATATCAACAATGGTCAGGATCAGGCACTTCAAACAGGCGCTTATTTCAAACATCTTTCACAACAGGGAAGTCTTGAAAAACAACAATTCTCAAATCAGACATTAGGGATTTTTGGAAGATCAATCAACGACAGCTTTACCTTATCCGGTAAACTGGGCTACGACCGCAAATCAACTTTCTTTTATGGTTTTGATCCGGCGTCATCGATTCCGGTAGATAAGAGTAAACAACGCTTCGGCATTATTGAAGCCAATGGAGAAATCGCCGGCAACTATTCGGAATCTTCTACAGTTGACTATAGAGCAGGAATCAGGCTATATCAGTTCAGCGATATTAATTCAGCAAGGGAAAGTTCCGTTCTTTTGAATGCTCAGATCAGTAAAAAAGTCAGTCTGGCATATTTAGGCTTAAATGCATCTGCCGATTTTACAAATTCTAAAGACTCCGCGTATAAATTAGGAAACCATCTTTTAAGAGCTAACCCTTTTGTCAGATTTAAAAAAGATAATTACGATATTCATATTGGTGCTAATATCGTTCAGGAGTTTGGAACATCGGCACGCATGAATATTTTTCCTGCTGTAAGTGCTGATTTCAGTGTAATTCCGGGATATGCGGTCCTTTTCGGAGGTTTAAACGGTGATGTTTTAAAAACAAGCCTGAAAGAACTTTCTGTAGAAAATCCCTTCATTAACAAGAACCTGAATCTGAAAAACAGTGTTGAAAAGATAAATGCTTACGCCGGTATCAAAGGTAATACCGGGGCACCGTTTGGTTATAAAATAATGGCATATTATAAATCCATTGAAGATATGCAGCTGTTTGTTAATAACCCAACCGAGATTAACCGGTTTGATCTGACTTATGATAATGGGAAAAGTACAGTAGTAGGAATCGAAGGTGAGTTAGATGTTAAAGCAACTGATGTTTTGACTATTGGTGGTAAAGCACAGATCTTTAAGTATGATATGGCTTCTGAAGCTGAAGCCTGGTTTAAACCCACTTTCAGGGTTAGTTCCAATGCAAGCTTACAATTAAACAAAAAAGTGTT
>JBAZHY010000050.1:0-8684 GCA_041652175.1 Pedobacter sp. | reverse complement strand
AATTTAAATTTGAACCGATATCATGTCAATAATAAAGAGGCAGAATTAAGGGATTAAATTTCTGCCTGTTCAGGTTAATCAAATATCAATAATAATTGGCCCTTTCCTGATAAGAAAGGGCTAATTTTTTTGGATATTAAATCATGACTGATATTCAGAATTCAGATAATGATAAGCCGGATCCGGAACTGCAACGGATTCGGAGTATTGCATTGATGAAAAATTATTGAAAAATAAACTCGCAACTATTTGATAATTAATAAGACTTTCCTATCTTTGCCCTCCCTTTAAAGGGGTTTACTATGTCTTGAACGAAGCCCTACTGCTTCGATGGACACAAATTGATTAAAGAAAATGTCAGGAATTATTGGAAAAAAAGTAGGAATGACCAGCATATTCGATGCTGAAGGGAAAAACATCCCTTGTACGGTGATCGAAGCTGGCCCATGCGTAGTTACCCAACTACGTACCGTCGACAATGACGGCTACAGCGCAGTTCAGTTAGCTTTCGACGACAAGAAAGAGAAAAACACAACCGGTTCATTAAAAGGACATTTTGCAAAAGCTAATACTACTCCAAAGCGTAAGCTTGTTGAGTTTAAGACTTTTGAGGATGAGAAATCTTTAGGTGATATTGTGAGTGTTGAAATTTTTGCCGAGGGAGACTTTGTTGATGTAGTTGGTACTTCAAAAGGTAAGGGTTTTCAGGGTGTTGTAAAACGCCATGGATTTGGTGGTGTGGGTGGTCAAACCCACGGTCAGCACAACCGTTTAAGAGCTCCGGGTTCACTGGGTGCTTCTTCATGGCCTTCACGTGTATTCAAAGGAATGCGCATGGCAGGACGTACCGGTGGCGACCGCGTTAAGATTCAAAACCTTCAGGTATTGAAAGTTTACGCAGATCAGAATTTATTAGTAGTTAGCGGTTCAGTTCCGGGAGCTAAGGGTTCATACGTAATCGTTGATAAATAAGAAGATGGAAGTTAAGGTTATAAATATATCAGGTAAAGAAACAGGGGCCAAGGTGCAACTTCCTGATGCGATCTTCGCAGTAGAACCCAACGATCATGCGATCTATTTGGACGTAAAGCAGTACTTAGCCAATCAGCGCCAGGGAACTCACAAGTCTAAGCAACGTAATGAGATCGCAGGATCTACAAAAAAATTATACAAGCAAAAAGGTACAGGTGGTGCCCGTGCAGGATCTATCAAATCTCCATTGTTTAATGGTGGTGGTCGTGTATTCGGTCCGCAGCCACGCGACTACAGTTTCAAGCTGAATAAAAAGCTTAAATCTTTAGCCCGTAAATCTGCACTTACATATAAAGCAAAAGATAATAACATTCTTGTATTGGAGCCTTTCGCTTTTGATTCAATCAAAACAAAGAACTATGCAAAGATTGTGGCTGATTTAAAACTAAATGATTCAAAGTCATTACTGGTTTTACCTGCAGCAAATAATAATGTTTATTTATCAAGCAGAAACTTAAAGAAAGCAAAGGTAGTTACCGCAGCTGAATTGAACACTTATGATGTGTTAAATGCCGGTACTTTATTGCTTACTACTGAGACTGTTAAAACATTGGAGGAAGCTTTCGCTAAGTAAGATGGAAATTTTAAAGAGACCTATTTTAACTGAAAAAGCATCAGCATTAACTGAGAAGTTAAATCGCTTTTCTTTCAAAGTTGATCATAAAGCCAACAAATTAGAGATCAAACAAGCGATCGAAAAGATGTATGGTGTGAATATCCAGGCTATCAATACGATAGTTGTTTATGGAAAATTAAAATCACGTAACACTAAAGCAGGTGTTGTAACCGGAAGAACTCCGAAATACAAAAAGGCGATAGTTACGCTGAATGATGGTGAAACTATTGACTTTTACAGCAATATTTAATTAAGACATGGCAGTAAGAAGATTTAAACCGGTTACCCCGGGTACTCGTTTCAGAGTAGGAGGAGTTTTCTCTGATGTAACTACTAACGTTCCTGAAAAATCGTTGGTTACCAGCATCAAGAAGTCCGGCGGTAGAAATAATTCCGGTAAAATGACTATGCGTTATCTCGGTGGGGGACATAAAAAGTCATACCGATTGATTGATTTTAAACGCGATAAAAACGATATCCCCGCAACTGTTGCCACAATAGAGTACGATCCGAATCGTAGTGCACGTATCGCCCTGGTAAATTATGCCGATGGTGAAAAGCGTTACATTATTGCTCCGGAAGGCTTAAAAGTTGGAATGAAGATTGTTTCAGGTGAAGCTTCGGCTCCTGAGATTGGAAATGCTCTTCCTTTAAAGAACATTCCTTTGGGATCTATTATTCATAACATTGAGCTGAACCCTGGTCAGGGTGCTATCATTGCCCGTAGTGCAGGTGCTTATGCACAGCTTTCGGCCCGTGATGGTAAATATGCGATCATTAAAATGCCTTCAGGTGAAACCCGTATGATTCTGGCTACCTGTATTGCAACTATCGGAGCAGTTTCAAACTCTGAGAAAGCAAATGAGGTATTAGGTAAAGCTGGTAGAAAACGTTGGTTAGGACGTCGTCCAAGAGTTCGTGGTGTTGCGATGAACCCGGTCGATCACCCTATGGGTGGTGGTGAAGGAAGATCATCAGGTGGTCATCCGCGCTCAAGGAAAGGTTTATTGTCTAAAGGATTTAAAACCCGCGACAAAAAGAAATCGTCTGATCGTTACATCATAGAGAGAAGGAAGAAATAATGGCTCGTTCAATAAAAAAAGGACCCTATATAGATCATAACGTAGCAAAGAAAGTAGCTACGCAGAATGAGGGTAACAAGAAAACAGTGATCAAAACTTGGTCACGCAGGTCAATGATCTCTCCGGATTTCGTGGGCCATACATTTGCAGTACACAACGGAAACAAGTTTATTCCGGTGTATGTAACTGAAAACATGGTTGGACATAAACTTGGTGAATTCGCTCCGACCAGAACATTTAGAGGTCACTCTGATAAGAAAAAATAAACAATGGAAGCAATAGCAAAATTAAATAATTGCCCTACCTCACCACGTAAGATGAGATTGGTTGTTGATCTGATCAGAGGTGAGCGGGTTGAGAAAGCCTTGTATATTTTGAAATATACCAATAAGGAAGCAGCAGTACGTGTTGAAAAACTATTATTATCTGCAATTAAAAATTGGGAGTCAAAAAATGAAGGTCAGCGCCCTGAAGACAATGAACTGTTTGTAAAAACAATCATGGTTGACGGAGGACGTCAGTTAAAGAGATTAAGACCAGCTCCTCAGGGTCGCGGACACAGAATTCGTAAGCGTTCTAACCACGTTACCCTGATAGTTGACAGTAAAAACAGTGAACCAAAAACTAAGTAAGGAGAAATGGGACAAAAAGCACATCCAATAGGAAACAGATTAGGAATCATCAAAGGTTGGGATTCTAATTGGTTCGGTGGTAACGATTACTCTGATAAATTAGTTGAGGACGAAAAGATCAGAAAATATCTGGCAGCGCGTATTTCAAAGGGCGGTATCTCTAAAGTAGTTATCGAGCGTACTTTGAAGCGTATCACAATCACTATTCACACAGCCCGTCCGGGTATTGTGATTGGTAAAGGTGGTCAGGAAGTTGATAAGATCAAAGAAGAGTTAAAGAAACTGACAAAGAAAGACGTACAGATCAATATATTTGAAATTAAACGTCCGGAATTAGACGCACAATTAGTTGGCGAAGGGGTTGCAAAGCAATTAGAAGCAAGAATCTCTTTCCGTCGTGCCATGAAAACTTCTATCGCATCAACCATGCGTATGGGAGCAGAAGGTATCAAAATTATGTGTTCAGGCCGTTTAGGTGGTGCCGAGATGGCGCGTACCGAGCAATATAAAGACGGACGTGTTCCATTGCATACTTTCCGTGCTGATATTGATTATGCTTTATCTGAAGCTCTTACTACTTACGGTAAGATCGGAGTTAAAGTATGGATCATGAAAGGCGAAGTTTACGGAAAGCGCGACCTTTCCCCTAACATAGGTCAAACAACCGGTGTAAAAGGCAGAGGTGCTGAAGGTGCTGCTGCTCCATTTAGCGGTGGTTCTGACAGACGTGGTGGTGAAAGACGTACAGATGGCCGTGGAGGCGACAGACGTGGCGGTGATAACCGTGGAGGTCAGGGCCGTGGCGGACAGAATCGTGGTGGACAAGGTGGACAGAACCGTGGCGGAAACGCAGGTGGTGGTTTCAGAGGAAAAAAGTAGTTAGTAATTAGTAATTAGTAGTTAGATGCCAGCTGTCTAACCAACTAACAACTGAAAAAAATAAAATAAGAAGATGTTACAGCCAAAGAGAACGAAGTTCAGAAAGATGCAGAAGGGCAAAATGAAAGGTCTGGCCGGTCGCGGTTCAGAATTAGCCTTCGGTTCTTTCGGAATCAAATCATTAGAGCCGGCCTGGATTACCAGTCGTCAGATAGAATCTGCACGTATCGCCGTTACCCGTTTCATGAAAAGGGAAGGCCAGGTTTGGATCCGTATATTCCCTGACAAGCCGGTTACAAAAAAACCAGCTGAGGTACGTATGGGTAAAGGTAAGGGTGCTCCTGAATATTGGGTAGCCGTAGTTAGACCAGGCAGAATGATTTTTGAAGCCGAAGGCGTGCCTTTGGAAGTTGCAAAAGAAGCAATGCGTTTAGCTGCTCAAAAATTACCTGTTCAAACAAAATTTGTGATCAGAAGGGATTTTGTAGAAGCATAAAAGGGTAGTATTTAGTAGTTAGTATTTAGTAGTTAGTAATTAAACAAGCCTAACACTAGCAACTAACCAACTAACCAACTAACAACTAAAATAAAATGAAGAACTCAGAAATACATGAGCTTACAACTGAAGAAGTTGTAGCCAGAATTAATGAAGAGAAAGCCAATCTCACAAAAATGAAATTTGCACATACCGTTTCTGCGATCGAAAATCCTACAAGGATCACTAAGATCAGAAAAGATATTGCACGTTTAAACACAGAATTGACTAAGCGCAAGGCGGAAGCAAAAGCATCTGCTACGACAGAGTCCGCTTCTGAATAAATTAAAGTCCAAAATGGAAAGACAATTAAGAAAAACAAGAATCGGGTTGGTAGTAAGCAACAAAATGGAGAAATCTATAGTAGTTGCGGTAGAGCGTAAGGTGAAGCACCCGATCTATGGTAAGTTTGTTAAGAAAACTACCAAATTTATGGCTCATGACGAGACTAACACTTGTGGTATCGGTGATACAGTGTTAATTATGGAAACTCGTCCGCTGAGTAAGACCAAGAACTGGAGATTAGTGGAAATTTTAGAAAGAGCTAAGTAACATGGTACAACAGGAATCAAGACTGAATGTTGCTGACAACAGTGGAGCTAAAGAAGTTTTAGTTATCCGCGTTTTAGGTGGTACCGGAAAGCGTTATGCATCCATAGGTGACAAGGTAGTTGTTACAGTAAAAAGTGCGCTTCCATCAGGAAACATCAAAAAAGGATCTGTCTCTAAGGCAGTTGTTGTGAGAACAAAAAAAGAGATCAGACGTAAAGACGGATCATACATCCGCTTTGACGATAATGCAGCTGTATTGCTGAACGCTCAGGATGAGCCGCGTGGAACGCGTATTTTCGGTCCTGTAGCAAGAGAGCTACGTGAAAAACAATTCATGAAGATTGTATCATTAGCACCGGAGGTTTTGTAAAATGGAAAAGAAGATAAAATCACAACCTAAATTGAAGATCCGTAAAGGAGACCAGGTACAAGTTACTGCAGGTGATTCTAAAGGTAAACAAGGAAAGGTTTTAGAAGTTCAGTTAGCTACTAACCGAGTTATAGTTGAGGGTGCCAATATGGTATCTAAACATACAAAACCAAGTGCTGCCGCACCAAATGGTGGTATCATTAAAAAAGAAGCCAGTCTTCATATTTCTAATGTCATGCTGGTTGATGCCAAATCTGGTAAACCAACCCGTGTAGGTAAAAAGAAAAATGCTGATGGTAAATCAATTCGCATCGCTAAAAAATCTGGGGAGGAAATTAAGTAATGGCTTACGTACCAAGATTAAAATCAAAATATAATGAGGAAATCGTTACAGCTTTAAAGGATAAATTCCAGTATAAAAGCGTAATGCAGGTTCCACGTTTACAGAAAATTGCTATCAACCAGGGTGTTGGTGGTGCTTCTACCGATAAAAAGTTAATTGATACTGCAGTAAATGAAATGACTACAATTACTGGTCAGAAAGCTGTTCCTGCAAAATCAAAGAAAGATATTTCTAACTTTAAGTTACGTAAAGGAATGCCGATTGGTGTTCGTGTTACTTTGCGCGATAATAATATGTATGAGTTCCTTGATCGTTTGATCGCTGTGGCTTTACCACGTATCCGTGATTTTAAAGGAATCAATGATAAAGGATTTGACGGACGCGGTAACTATACATTAGGAATTACAGAGCAGATCATTTTCCCTGAGATCAATATTGATCAGATCAATAAGATCATGGGTATGGATATAACTTTTGTAACTACTGCTAAAAATGATGTTGAGGCATTAGAATTACTTAAGCAGTTTGGTTTACCATTTAAGAATCAAAACACAAATCAACAATAATGGCTAAAGAAGGTGTAAAAGCACGTGAAGTAAAACGTGCCAGATTAGTTGCCAAGTACGCAGATAAAAGAGAAGCTCTGAAAGCTGCAGGAGATTTCGAAGCTCTTGATAAATTGCCGAAGAACTCTTCACCGGTACGTTTGCACAATCGTTGTAAATTAACTGGTCGTCCTCGTGGTTATATGCGTCAGTTCGGTATATCAAGGGTAACTTTCCGTGATATGGCATTGGCAGGTAAAATCCCGGGAGTACGTAAGGCATCCTGGTAGAGTTGACAGTTGACAATTGACAGTTGACAATTGACAATTGACAGTTGCAATCGTCCGGTACGATTGTGCTGATATCTGGCAGCCCCCAACAAAATGAATATTAACCGATGGCAGGTCCAAGGAAACCACCATCATAATCAATAAATAATGAATACAGATCCAATAGCAGATTATCTTACAAGAGTAAGGAATGCCATTAAGGCTAACCACCGCGTTGTAGAGATTCCTGCATCGAACCTGAAAAAAGAAATGACTAAAGTTCTTTTTGACAAAGGTTACATCACTAATTACAAGTTTGAGGATAATAACGTTCAGGGTACAATCAAGATTGCCCTTAAGTACAATCCGATCACTAAAATTTCGGCTATTCGTAACATATCACGTGTAAGTACTCCGGGATTAAGAAGATATGCAGGTGTTGAGAGCATGCCACGTGTATTAAATGGTTTAGGTATCGCTATTATTTCTACTTCTAAAGGTGTTATGACCGATAAGGAAGCAAGAAGTTTGAATATCGGCGGTGAGGTTTTATGTTACGTTTATTAATAGGAGGATAAGAGATGTCAAGAATAGGAAAAGCCCCGATTAATATTCCGGCCGGAGTTACAGTTACAGTTTCTGAAACTAATGTTGTAACCGTTAAAGGTCCGAAAGGTCAGTTAACCCAGGATGTGGATACAGATATTAAGATCAGCCAGGAAGATGGTATTTTAACTGTAGAGCGCCCGTCAGAACAAAAGCGTCATAAAGCATTGCATGGTTTATACCGTTCACTGATCAATAACATGGTTATTGGTGTAACTGAAGGTTATCAAACCAAGCAGGAACTTGTAGGTGTTGGTTACCGTGCTACTAACGCAGGTAATACACTGGATCTTGTATTAGGATTTTCTCACCACTTCGTATTTGAATTACCGAAGGAGATCAATGTAACTACTACATCAGAAAAAGGTAAGAACCCTATCATTATATTAGAGAGTATTGACAAACAATTACTGGGACAGGTAGCAGCAAAAATACGCTCATTACGTACCCCTGAGCCTTACAAAGGAAAAGGTATTAAGTTTGTTGGTGAAGTATTAAGAAGAAAAGCTGGTAAATCAGCCGCTAAAAAATAATCGATATGGCAGGAATTAAATTATCTCGCAGAGAGCGAATCAAAAGAGGAATCAGAAAGAGATTAACAGGTTCTGCAGAGCGCCCGCGACTGTCTGTTTACAGAAGTAATAAAGGGATTTATGCTCAGATTATCGATGATAATAGCGGAAAAACCATTGTATCAGCATCATCTTTATCAAAAGATTTTACTGCAAATGGTAACAAATCTGAACAGTCTAAAGCAGTTGGTAAATCAGTAGCAGAAAAAGCAATCGCAGCAGGTGTCAGCACCGTTGTGTTTGACAGAAATGGTTACCTGTATCATGGCCGTGTTAAGTCGCTGGCTGAAGGTGCACGTGAAGCTGGTTTAATATTTTAATCTGAAAGTAAGATGTCAACAATCAATATAAAAAGAGTAAAATCAAGCGAGATCGAATTAAAAGACCGCTTAGTTAGCATCCAGCGTGTTGCTAAAGTTACCAAAGGTGGACGTACCTTCAGTTTTTCAGCTATCGTAGTGGTAGGCGATGAAAACGGGATCGTAGGGTTCGGTCTTGGTAAGGCAAAAGAGGTTACTGAAGCGATTGCTAAAGGAATCGATGATGCAAAGAAAAACCTGGTGAAAGTTCCTATTATTAACGGAACTGTTCCTCATGAGCAGATCGGTAAATATTCAGGAGGTTTCGTGTTCATTAAGCCGGCAGCTCCGG
>JBAZHY010000049.1:0-8701 GCA_041652175.1 Pedobacter sp. | reverse complement strand
ATAAACCATTACAGGGATTACTGACCAGGCAGTTTGAAAAGGTTGCAAGACTCATTCCCAAATTACATGAAGATCTGCAGTTTGATTATCGGCAGGAATTTGAACTCATTCTTGAAAGAGCTGAGAATGAAACTCAATGGGTAAACAGAAGAAATTATATGTAACAATTCTTAAGTACTTTTATCTTAAAAGTAAAAACACAAGGTTTGGATAAAGAATCGCTTTTTAAAGAAATTTTTCAGGCTAACTCCAAAAAGATCTACCATTTATGCTATGGCTATACCGGTGATGATGAAATCGCCAATGACCTGATGCAGGAGACTTTCATGAAAGTATGGCAGAATCTGGAAAAATTCAGAAATCAGGCGCTGATATCAACCTGGATCTACCGCATTGCTGTAAATACCTGTCTATCTCACTTAAGAGTGGAAAAACGACAGGCAAAAGACGAACTTACCGACAATATTATTGAAACCCATGGTGAGGAGATCTCGGATAAGAACGAGCAGGTTTCAACTCTTTATAAATGTATCGCTCAGCTGGAAGAAAATGAGCGTATCATCATTACAATGGTTCTGGATGAATTACCATATACCGAAATCGCCGAAATTGCAGGAATTTCAGAAGGCAATTTAAGGGTAAAAATTCATCGTATTAAGCAAAAACTGACTGAATTATATAACAGACATGAAAGATTTTGAAGCATTGAAGAATATCTGGCAGGACCAGGTAGCGCTGCCGAAAGTCAGTCACGATGATGTATTGAAAAAGGTACGAAAGACCAGAAATGGCCTTGCAAGCAGATTGTTGATTGAAATGACAGGAATGGGTATTGCAGCGGCCGTTATTACCTGGGTGTGGTTAGAAAGTCCTTTTAAAATGTGGACAACCCACCTCGCGATGATCATTTTTATTCTGTGTTGTTTTTATTATATCGTTTCAGTGATCGGAAATTACAGGAATCTGAACACAGATCATCTGCTTGACAGGCCGGAAGACTATATCCAGCACCTCAAGCAATACAAAAAAGACCGCTATATTTTTAATACCAGAAAATATCGTATCTATTCCCTGTTTTTTACAGCCGGGTTTCTGTTGTATTTTATAGAAATCTCCTATATGGCCTCTTTCCTGGTTACCCTGACCGGATTTGTATTCACTTTTGCCTGGATTGGATTCTGCTATTTCGTTTTAATGAGAATTTATATCAGAAAAGAAGAAGCTAAACTGGAAGAAATGATCAGCAATCTGGAACGACTTCATAAACAGTTTGAGGATAAGGATTTTAATTAATTATTTCTTCTCCTCCTCCCGGGTTTCCTCCTTTACCTCTTTAACCTGGAAGGAATTGTTTCTTAAACTATATTCAAGTTTTTTTACTTTCTGTACAGAGGTTTTTGATGAATCTTCTTCAACTCTGATCTGAAACTCACGAATCAGCTTTCCTTCCTTAATGTAAAGTGAATCCCCACCCTGATATCCTTCTTTGGTAGATGAGCTCAGCTCAGGAAAACGAAGCTGCTGCCCTGAACCACCATCATTATATTCATAAACATACATATTCAGTCCACCTTTGTTTTCAGCACTTACTGCCTGAATAAAAATCTCCGGATTCCCGTCAGTATCCAGATCCATCCCCCAGGAATCGACCATTTTCCCTTTTAGCTCACCCGTAATAGAACGATAACTGTAATGTGAAGAATCTGATCTTAAAATAAGATACCCGCCAATCGAATCTGTCCCACGCCCCCAGCTAAGGACATCCAGGGTTAAGCCCGGTTTTACTTCAACGGCTTTATGAAAACGAAAAGGTGCCATAATCTTAGCCGGTTCAGGCTTAAGCGATACTGCTTTTTGCGGTTCTTCTGATGAACAGGATACCATCAGGACCGAAGCAAAAAACAGGCCTGAAAATAATTTGATAGATTTCATAAGATCAAGTTAGAAGTTTAAACCCGATGTTTAAACTCTTATTATCAAATTTAATAATTATTGATCTTTTACAACAATGAATGAATAGCCTGTCAATAAATAATCAATTCCTAAAATTGATCCAAAAGAAAAGCCTTCCTGTTAAAGAAGGCTTTTCTTACATTAAATATAATATTCCTCAGGCATGTTCCTTTGCAGCAAGATAGCGTTCAGCCTCAAGAGCTGCCATACATCCGGTGCCTGCGGCCGTAACAGCCTGACGCCATAATTTATCCTGCGCATCACCACAGGCAAATACACCTTCAACATTGGTTTGGGTACTATCCGGCCGGGTAATCAGATAACCGGTCTCATCCATGTCTAACCAGCCTTTAAATATCTCTGTATTCGGATTATGACCAATGGCAACAAAAAACCCGGTCACATCAATTACCTTCTCCTCTCCCGTTTTATTATTAGAAACCCTGATACCGGTAACATTTCTTCCATCGCCGATAATTTCTTTAGTATCTGTATTATAGTGAATTTCAATATTAGGAGTATTAAAAACACGGTTTTGCATAGCCTTTGAAGCCCTGAATTCATCCCTGCGCACCAACATGTGAACTTTTTTACAAAGTTTTGCCAGATAAGTTGCCTCCTCAGCTGCAGTATCCCCTGCACCTACTATAGCTACATCCTGTCCTTTAAAAAAGAAACCATCACAAACTGCACATGCTGAAACGCCAAAACCATTATATTTCTGCTCACTTTCCAGTCCGAGCCATTTAGCTGAGGCTCCGGTAGCAATGATCACTGTATCAGCAGTAATAGTCTTGCTTTCATCTATAATCACCCGATGAGGTGTACTTGAGAAATCAACACTGCTCGCATATCCAAAACGGATATCAGTTCCAAAACGTTCTGCCTGCTTTCTGAAATCTTCCATCATTTCGGTACCCAAAATCCCGTTGGAATATCCAGGAAAATTTTCTACCTCAGTAGTTTGAGTCAATTGCCCGCCGGGAACCATTCCTGTATACATAACAGGTTTAAGATCGGCTCTGGCAGCATAAATAGCAGCAGTATAACCTGCAGGACCTGACCCAATGATCAGACAGTGTACATGTTCAATTTCTTCAGACATCTTATTTTTTTTTGAACAAATCTAAAACTTTGAATGCGGATGGACAACATGGAAATGTCAGTTAAATCTATTCTTTCGGATCAGCTCCTGTTTATTAATGAGCAGAGATAACAAAGTGTTAAAATTGAGAGCCCCGGGTGGAATCAATCAGATGTCTATAATTGATAAAGCAGGAAATTTCCCAAAAAACTATACAAAATTTATCATTTTATGATCAATATATCTATTTCTTAGGTGTAAAAGAACCTATGTTCTTATAATTATGAAGAATACCTATGCATATCTGGGTTTCCGAGATTAATGTCATCAAAGTTTAAGTTTAAAAATATCGGCCTGCCAGAATTTTATTTTAACGATTTAAAACCCGGAACAATTTCAAACATCTTCATTATTATTCTGGTCTTCCTTAGCTCAAGCCTATTTGCACAGAAAAAAAACGATTCCTACGAACTGAAGATCCGGCCAGCAAGCTCTTTAATCAAAATTGACGGAATCATGGATGAGGCTGCATGGGAAGATGCCGATCTTGCCAATAACTTCCATCTGGTAGAGCCCATGGATACAAGTTTTGCTAAAGTAAAAACAGATGTAAAAATGGCCTATGATAAGGATAATCTATACATTATTGCTATTTGTTATCACGAACCGGGGCCATATGTTGTTGAATCACTGAGAAGGGATTTTGCTTTTAACAAGAATGATAATTTTTTACTGTTCATCGACCCTTTCAATGATTTGAACAGCGGATATTCATTCGGGGCAAACGCTGCGGGTGCACAATGGGACGGACTAATTGCTGATGGCAGTATCGTGGGTCTGAGTTGGGATAATAAATGGACTTCAAGCGTTAAAAACTACCGGGATCATTGGATATTTGAAGCTGCCATACCTTTTAAATCAATTCGTTACAGACCTGAAACTACTAAGTGGAGTATTAATTTTGGGCGAATGGAACTCAAGACCTCAGAAAAATCAAGCTGGGCTCCCGTTCCCCGGCAGTTTGGAACAGCTACCCTGGCTTATTCGGGAAATTTGGTTTGGGACCAGCCTCCTCCTCTTCCCGGTCAGAATATTTCAATAATTCCGTATACACTTGGAGGTATTTTCAATGATCATTCCAATAAACCGATTATACGTAATTACCGTAAAAGCATCGGGACTGATGCAAAAATTGCGGTCAACTCATCCCTGAATCTGGATCTGACTGTAAACCCGGACTATTCACAAGTTGAAGTCGATCGCCAGGTTGCTAATCTCGACAGATTCGAACTATTCTTTCCGGAGCGAAGACAGTACTTTCTCGAGAACGGTGACCTGTTTTCAAATTTCGGATACCAGAACTCCAGACCTTTTTTTTCCAGACGAATTGGCCTTGGTGTTCCCATTCAGTATGGTGCCCGCCTGAGCGGTAAACTTAATCCAGACTTAAGAATTGGCCTGATGAATATGCAAACTTCAGACTCTGGTCCTGATCAGCCATCACAAAATTTTACTGTTCTGGCAGTACAACAAAAAGTGTTCGCAAGATCAAGCATCGGTGTACTGGCAATAAACAAAGCCTCCCTCAACTTTAGTCCTGAAAATGCAAATAAAGGAGTATCCCGATACAATCGGGTCGCAGGACTGGAATACAATCTGGCCTCCGCAAATAACACCTGGACAGGCAAGGTGCTGGCTATGAGATCATTCAGTCCGGATAATAAAGGCAACGGAATGATGCAGGCAGCTAACCTGCAGTATATCAGCCGGCATTGGAATTTAAACTGGCAGCATGAAATTATAGGTGAAAATTACAATGCAGAGGTGGGTTATGTCCCCCGCCGTGCATATATCAATTTAAGTCCGCATGCCGGGTATCTATTCCTCCCTAAAAAAGGGCCCTTTGTGAGCCATGGCCCCAGACTTTCTACTTCATTCTTTTTTAATGAATTATTTAAAAGTACAGATCATAATAATTCTTTATCCTATAATCTCAATTACAGAAACCGTGCAACAATAACCGCCAGATTAACCAATGATTACGTCAAACTTCTCCGGCCATTTGATCCCACAAACCGTAGCGGAGACACGCTGGCAGTTGGATCTGAGCATCGCTGGAACTCCTTTAGCGCTGGTTTTGTATCCAGACCTCAAAGTCTGTATACAATTTCATTATCAAGCCGGTATGGCGGATATTATCAGCAAGGAACATTATTGAATGTCACCAGCGAATTTGGTTATCGATTCCAGCCCTATGTCAGCCTGGCTCTAAGTTCAAGTTACAACGATATCCGTCTGCCAAAACCATGGAGTAATACCCAATTCTGGCTTGTTGGACCACGCTTAGATGTAACTATGAGTAATAAGCTGTATTTTACGGGTTTTGTACAATACAATGAACAAAGTGAGAATATAAATGTAAACACACGTCTGCAATGGCGCTATAAGCCCGCTTCCGATCTTTTTATAGTATACACAGACAATTACCTGCCGGCTCCATTTTCAGTTAAGAACAGGTTTCTGGTGCTGAAACTAACTTATTGGTGGAACATTTGATTAACTATTACAGGCCATCTTCTAAATTCTGATATATTATTCTGCACTAATCGTGCATTGTTAATATATTACGCCCCAAAACTGTTTTAAACTTATGTTTCAATTTCTGAATTCCGGGGATAAAAATAATGGCGCTCTTCTCCATATCAATTTTTTTAAAATACGGACTCTTTCGGCCTTCATCATCATTTTCCTCAGTATTCTGAATGTCAATGTCCTTGCTCAAAAGATAAATTCCAAATATGAACTTAATATTAAACCTGCGAGCTCTGAAATTAAAATTGATGGGGTTATGAATGAACCGGCCTGGGATGATGCCGATCTGGCAAGCAATTTCTTTATGGTTCAACCTATGGATACCAGCTTTGCCAAAGTCAGGACAGATGTAAAAATGGCTTATGACAAGGATAATTTATATATCATCGCTGTTTGCTATCATGAACCGGGACCATATTTTGTGGAATCGCTCCGAAGGGACTTTGCCTTTGGCAAGAATGATAATTTTCTTCTGTTCATGGATCCTTTCAACGATCTGACCAATGGATTTTCATTCGGATCAAATGCTGCCGGAGCTCAATGGGATGGAATTATGTATGATGGCAGCAAAGTCGACTTAAGCTGGGACAACAAATGGGTATCGGTAGTTAAAAACTATTCAGACCGATGGGTATTTGAAGCCGCTATTCCGTTTAAGTCCATTCGATATAAGTCGGGAATTACTCGCTGGGGAATCAACTTCAGCCGTATGGATCTGAAGTCGACCGAAAAATCAAGCTGGACTCCTGTTCCGCGACAGTTTGCAACCGCATCTTTAGCTTATACAGGCTCACTGGTATGGGATCAGCCACCACCTGTACCGGGCCAGAATATTTCAGTGATTCCCTATACTTTAGGAGGGATTTCCAATAACCATACAGTTTCTCCGATACATCGGGATTACCGGGGTGAAGTGGGCGGAGATATAAAAATAGCCCTTAATTCCTCTCTGAACCTGGATCTGACGGTTAATCCGGATTATTCGCAGGTAGAAGTCGACAGACAGGTGCCCAATCTCGACCGCTTTGAACTTTTCTTTCCTGAACGAAGACAATATTTTCTTGAAAACGGCGACTTATTTGCCAACTTCGGATATCAGAATATCAGGCCATTTTTCTCCAGACGTATCGGACTGGGAGTTCCGATCCAATATGGTGCCCGATTAAGCGGAAAGCTTAACAAAGACCTGAGAATAAGTATTATGAATATGCAGACCGAAAATACCAGTGCCACTGAACCTGCACAAAATTTCGGCGTTATTGCCCTTCAGAGAAGGGTTTTTGCCCGATCCAGTATCGGTGCAATCGTAATCAATAAACAATCCCTGAATTTCGATGCAGAGAATGCTGCAGCCGGTGCCTCAAGATACAACAGAGTTGCAGGATTAGAATATAATCTGGCCTCCGCTAATAATGTATGGACAGGAAAAGCCGTCACAATGAAATCCTTCAGCCCGGATAAAAGAGGGCACGATTTGATGCAGGCCGCAAACCTGCGTTACTGGACAGGAAACTGGGATCTGAACTGGCAACATGAATATGTGGGCAGAAATTATAATGCAGAGGTTGGTTATGTCCCAAGACAGGGTTATATCAATCTTAGTCCGCAGGCCTCCTATCTATTCTTTCCGAAATCAGGCAAACTGGTTAGTCACGGACCCAAACTTTTTACTGCCAACTATTTTGACGAATCGTTCAAACGTACCGATAACACTAATTATCTGGCATATAATCTGAATTTCAGAAGCAGAGCTACATTCTCTGTCTGGGGCGCAAGTGACTATGTAAAACTATTGCGGCCATTTGATCCTACTAATGCCGGGATTGCCACACTGCCCACGGGAAGCGAACATAGCTGGAAGTCGTTTGGAACTGAATTTGTTTCAAGGCCACAGAGTTTGTATACCTTCTCTTTTTCTAGCCGTTATGGCGGATATTACGCAAATGGCACACGTCTGAATATTACTACTGAGTTCGGATACCGTTTCCAGCCTTATGTCAGCTTCGCACTGAGTTCGAGCTATAATGATATCAGGCTTCCTGCTCCATGGAATAACAGACAATTCTGGCTGGTTGGCCCCCGGCTGGATGTGACGATGACCAATAAATTGTTTTTTACAGGCTTTGTACAATATAATGAGCAAAGTGATAATATCAATGTAAATACCCGTCTGCAATGGAGGTACAAACCGGCTTCCGATATTTTCCTGGTGTATACCGATAATTATCTGCCTTCACCATTTGCTGTAAAGAACAGATTTCTGGTATTGAAAATGACGTACTGGTGGAATCTGTGATCAGATTTGGGAAATTTAATGAGGAAACGAAAATAAAAGCGTCATTCCTGCCTGACGGCAGGCAAGTCGAAGGAGACACGAAGAGAAATCTGCTGCTTACCCGCGTCATTTCGAAGGAAGCATGACTGAGAAATCTACTGATGGATAGCAGTGCATTTAATGAACAGATCCCTTAGTCATTCTTTCTTCAGGGTGACGGAAAGCAGGAATAACGTACAACAACCCATCTTTTCGACGAGCCGACGGAATTCATCTAATTGAGAAGTATAATTGAGGTGAGGAGAAATCTGCTGCATACCCGCGTCATTTCGAAGGAAGCATGACTGAGAAATCTACTGATGGATAGCAGTGCTTTTAATGAACAGATCCCTCAGTCATGCTTCCTTCGGGATGACGGAAAGCAGGCAGGGATGACGGAAAACTGTGCTCAATTCGCCTCTGCTTACCTCCCATTTGCCTTTAAAAGCCGTATGAAATTACCCCCCAGAATCTTTTTGATATTTCTGCCTGAATAACCACGCTTCAATAATTCTTCAGTGATCAATGGATATCCCCTGACATCATCAAGTCCTTTAGGATAAGATTCGGCGCCATCATAATCTGCTCCTAATCCCACATGATCTGCACCTACAAGCTTTACCATATAATCAATATGATCAATCAGAAGCGACAAAGGGGGACGCATATCTTCCAGTTCCTGATGATATTTCTGATTGATTTCGGCAGATGCCTTAGAGCGGCTGTTATATTTCTTTGTCAGTTCAGCCAGTTCCTAT
>JBAZHY010000048.1:0-8775 GCA_041652175.1 Pedobacter sp. | reverse complement strand
ATTAAAAAAAGACCAGGATTCAGGGATACCGTTGACCGCGTAAATACCCCAATGTATAAAAATTCCAAGCCGGCCATTTTCAAACCAATCCATCTTCGACTTGCCTGTATGCATCTGAGCATTCGAATTAGTTATACATAGAAATCCTGCTATGAACAGAAGTGCTTTAAAAGTTTGTTTCATCTGTTTTTCATTTGCTTTTATCTGTCCCCAGAACTAAGGGTTGTATAAACAAAAAAGATCAAGTTTGTCCCGGGGTTTTAATATTCATTTTAATCTTACATGCCTGATACCCTACCCGTGGCATTTTACTGATGCAGTATAAATTATCATGAGTTTGAGGTAAAACCTGAACACCTACAAATATTCTGTCTATCCTCCTCATCTCTTTTCTGCCACCCATTGCAAAGCATTCAGTACCAGTTTTTCCTGTTCAGGATTATCGAAAGTATGCGACAAAGTTTCTACATCCTTACCGAACTGATGCTCATAGTCCATATCATTATGCCCCATATTGAAATATACCATTTTATAATTCCTGTTGGTCCACACTACCGGGTAATAACCGCTATGCCAGATTTCATGAGTCTTGGGGCCGGTTCCTAGCGGGAAACTTTTAGCATCGATGGCATAAAGAATCTTAATATCCGGATTTTTGCTCAGATCATTTTTCCAGCGGTACCATTCATTTGGAGAAGCAGTAATGATTTTATTCAGCTTCCGGTAAACTGGATGTCTGATCTGTTCTGCATGTAAATAAGCTTTAGTTGGTCTCCAGGTATTGCTCAGATACTCCCCTGAGCCTAAAAACTGCTGATGATACCAGTCCCAATCCTGCCGGAAGGCTGAAGGCGTTAAGGCAAAAGCGGCAAAATGAAATCCCAGCCATCCTCCACCCCGCTCCATATACTTCTGAAATGCTGCACGCTGTTCTGGTTTTTCGGGACGGGTATCCAGAAAAATTACCGCCTCGTAATTTGCCAGATATTCATCATTCATCTGAGTCCAGTTACTGGTAGCCTCATACACAAAATTGTGCTGTGAGGCCATTCTTGTGAACCATTTATTGGCTTCCTTTACGTAACTGATGTGCGCCATATCGTTCTTACCGGTATAAAAAGCAATTACCCTGAAAGCCGGCTTTCTGATTTTGTGCTGAGCGAGGATCTCCGCGGAGGAAATACAAATGAACATTAAAACCCCAGCAATGACGAGGTTATTTCTGATGCGAAACATGCTGTATGATGATGGCCTGAATTCAAACATCAGGCAATATAACTATCCCTGCTGTCCTCACAAAATAGAAATAGACAGAGAAGAATCCAAAAGATACCACCTGCAGTTTTTTATACATTTTATGAATTAATTAGCGCATTTATCTATTTTTATTAGCGATGAAGATTCCATTCGAAACACTAAAAAAAGAGTTTAACCGTGTGTTGCTTAAACTGTTGCTCACAGAAGAAAAAGCCGAACTCTGTGCGCATACTTTCGCAGCAAACAGTCGCGACGGAGTGTATTCTCACGGCTTAAACCGCTTTCCGGCCTTTGTGAATACGGTTATAGAAAAACAGATCGATATCCATGCAGAGCCAGTATTTATTGAGCGTAACGGCTTGATCGAGATATGGGATGGCAAATTGGGAATTGGAATCCATAATGCAAATCTGGCTATGGACCGCGCAATTGAACTCTCCAAAGCCAATGGAATCGGAATGGTAGCCATGCGCCATACCAACCACTGGATACGGGGAGGAACTTATGGATGGCAGGCTGCTGATGCCGGCTGCATTGGCATTTGTTTTACCAATACGATGGCTAATATGCCTCCCTGGGGTGGTAAAGAACCCCGGTTGGGAAATAATCCGCTGATTATTTCAGTGCCCAGGAAAGATGGACATATCGTTCTGGATATGGCAATGACGCAATTTTCTTATGGTAAATTGCAGGATACCGATCTGAAAGGGAAAGAGCTTCCTGAATACGGTGGCTATGATGAGAACGGAAATTTGACAAAGATCCCATCAGATATCATTAAATCCAGGAGAGCATTGCCCATTGGTTTTTGGAAAGGTTCAGGTTTATCCCTGATGCTGGATGTCCTGTTAACAGCCATTACCGGAGGCAGATCGACAGCAGCAATTGATTCTACCGTCCGCGAATCGGGGGTTTCCCAGATCTTTCTTTGTCTGCATCAAAGTGATATGCATCATCAACTAATCGAAGAAATTATCCGGTATACCAGGTCAGGTACTCCGGCAGAACCCGGTGGCCGGATCTTATATCCCGGAGAAAATACGCTCAAAACACGTAAGGAAAATGAATTATATGGTATTCCTGTGAACGGGAAAATATGGGACGAAGTATTGAAGATGTAGGTTGCAAATGCGGACGATAGAGGTTTATTAAGAATTTGTTAACAGAATCGGCCTAAAACAAAAGAATTATCAAAAATATAGTCAACTCCTAAAAATATTTTCATTTTATTTTGGCAGAATAAAATTTTGTCCTACATTTGGAAAAACAACGATGAAAAATTTAACTACATATTACTTCGCTTATTTTTACTATCAGGGTAAGAGCGGGGAAAATATGCAATAATCTTAATATAGAAACATTAGCAAAAAGTCCCTGCCATAAGCAGGGACTTTTTTATTTAACAGCAAAATGCAGAAAAAGCGAGTAGCAATTCAGGGTATCAAAGCTTCCTTTCATGAAGAGGCCGCATTTAAGTTTTTCGGAACGGATATTGAAACCATTGAATGCGAATCATTCAAAAAGACCTGTGAGGTTTTGAAAAACAGACAGGCCGATTATGTGGTAATGGCTATTGAAAATTCCATTGCCGGAAGTTTACTTCCCAACTACAGCTTATTAAGGGAATATAATTTTTCAATTGTAGGTGAAGTTTACCTGGCTATTCAACTGCATCTGATGGCATTGCCCGGAGTAAAATTTGAAGATATCAAATATGTGCAGTCGCATCCGATTGCAATCCGCCAGTGCAGCGATTTTTTTGATGAATTTCCTCAATTGCAGGTTGTGGAAAGCAGTGATACAGCAGCGTGTGCCAAAAAGATCCGTGAAGAAAATCTTACAGATACAGCTGCCATTGCAAATACCCTTGCAGCCAAACTTTATGATCTGGAAATCATGGAAAGAAGGATAGAATCGAACAAGAAAAACTATACCCGCTTTCTGATTCTGGCTAATAAGCCGCTTGAAAATATTGAGATCAATAAAGCTTCTTTAAGCTTTCAGGTTGGAAACGCTGTTGGGGCATTGGCTGAGGTACTTAATATCTTTGCAGAAAACAAAATAAACCTGAGCAAAATCCAGTCGATGCCGGTACTCGGAAAACGTAATGAATATAACTTTTACGTAGATATCGAATGGAAAAATCAGGCTAATTACGATACTGCAATACGGAAAGTCCTGAAGCATACCGTGAATTTTACCATCATGGGGGAGTATTTGAAAAACGATAAGGTCTGAACTAAAAAAGAAAATTACAATTTAAAATAATCCCGGTTAAAAACCGGAATCAAAAACTACTAGAACAAATGAAATTAAACTTAAAATTACAGCCGATAAACACCTGGCTGGAGACTAAAAAAGAACCCCTGTTAATTGCAGGCCCTTGCAGTGCTGAAACGGAAGATCAGTTAATGGCTACCGCTCATTTACTTGCAAAAACTGGAAAAGTTTCTGTATTGAGAGCCGGTATATGGAAGCCACGCACCCGTCCCGGAGAATTCGAAGGCATCGGAAGTATCGGATTAACCTGGTTAAAAAGAGCTAAGGAAGAAACCGGTTTACCAACTGCTGTGGAAGTGGCAACGGGAAAACATGTTGAAGAAGCATTGGCAGCAGGCGTTGATATCCTGTGGGTGGGTGCCCGTTCTACGGTAAACCCATTTACTGTACAGGAAATTGCCGATTCACTGAGAGGTGTTGATGTTCCGGTACTGGTAAAAAATCCGGTGAATCCTGATCTGCAATTATGGGTTGGTGCTTTAGAGCGTATTAATAATGCAGGAATCACCAAATTAGGTGCAATTCACAGAGGTTTTTCTTCATTCGAGAAAACTGCCTTTAGAAATGAGCCAATGTGGGAGCTTGCAATCCAGCTAAAAACTATTGCTCCGGAACTTCCGATCATCAATGACCCAAGTCATATCTGCGGTAACCGTGAACTGATCCAGTATGTTGCTCAAAAGGCTTTGGATCTGGATATGCAGGGATTAATGATTGAATCTCATCTTGATCCTTCTGTAGCATGGACTGATGCGAAACAACAGGTTACTCCTGCAGCTCTTTCTGAACTGATGGATTTGCTGACTCTTCGTAAGCCTGAGATCAAAGACAAAGAATTTACTGATAAACTTGCTGATCTTCGTACAGCTATAGATAAAATTGATGATCAGATCATTCAGAAAATTGCTGAAAGAATGCAGGTTGTTCAAAAGATAGGAGAATACAAACGCGATAACGGAGTAACCATTCTTCAGGTAAACCGCTGGGATCAGATCATGCATAAACGCAGTGCGTTTGCCAGTGCTTTGAAACTGGATCAAACTTTTACCGGTAAATTACTTGAACTGATCCATAGTGAGTCTATCCGTAAGCAAACAGAGATCATGAACGAAAAACTTGCCATTGAAGAATAATGAGTTCAGCGAGTATAAAGATCTCAACCAAGCATAAACAGCTGAATTGTGCCATCCCTCTGACCGGTTCGAAGAGCGAAAGTAATCGCGCTCTGATTATGCAGGCTTTGAGTGAGGGTACAGTTCGGGTGAAAAATATTTCTGAAGCTGCTGATACTGTTACACTGAATAATATCCTTCAGGCAGGTAAGCAGGCGATAGTGGATATCGGTCCGGCAGGAACGGCCATGCGTTTTTTAACTGCATTCTTCACCACACGGAATGGAGAAGTAATTCTGACTGGCTCAGAACGTATGAAACAAAGGCCCATCGGTATTCTGGTCGATGCGCTCAGAAGTCTTGGGGCGGATATCAGTTATACAGAAAATGAAGGTTATCCTCCTCTCAAAATAAAAGGCCCCTTTAAACCTGAAAGCGATGAGGTTAAGATTAAGGGCAATATCAGTAGTCAGTATATTTCAGCTTTACTTCTGATTGCACCAAGACTTGAAAAGGGTTTGAAGCTGATCATTGAAGGAGAACTGACATCAAGACCTTATGTTGAAATGACATTGGCGATGATGGAACAGGCCGGAATCAGACATCAGTGGAATGAAAATGTGATCAGTATTGCCCATCAGACTTTTACAAATTCAGAGATCAGTATTGAACCCGACTGGAGTGCCGCATCTTACTGGTATTCAATTGCATCACTAGCAGATAAGGCTGAGATTTTTCTGAGAGGTTTAACTAAATACAGCCTTCAGGGTGATAGTAAGATCACTGAGATTATGGCAAACTTCGGCATTACTTCAGAGTTCAGAGATGGTGGAGTCTACCTGAAAAAAGAACCTAAAAAGCTTGAACGCAAGATTTTTGACTTTAAGGAATGTCCGGATCTGGCCCAAACAGTTATTGTTTGCTGTGCTGCTTTGAAGCATGATGCCACTTTCACCGGACTGGAAACTTTAAAGATTAAGGAAACCGACCGTGTCAATGCCCTGCAGGTTGAACTGGCTAAGATCGGTGTAAAACTGATCGAAAAAAATCAGACTTATAAACTGGATTGTTCCGGACTTGATCTGAATCAGAACATTACTGTCGATACTTATGATGATCATAGAATGGCAATGGCATTTGCACCGCTTGCTTTAGTGATGCCCGGATTAGAGATCAAAGATCATAAGGTAGTAGAAAAATCATATCCTGATTTCTGGAAGCACCTGGAAATAGCGGGATTCGAATTAAATAGTATTTAGTAGTTAGTATTTAGTACTTAGATACATCCTACTTAGCAAAACGTAATACGTAGAACTTAATACCTATAACTTAAAACTCAACATGGCAGGAAACTCATTCGGAGAACTATTCCGTATCAGTACATTCGGAGAATCGCATGGAACCGCGATCGGTGTCATCATTGATGGTTGCCCCTCAAATCTGGAGGTTGATATAGACTTTATTCAGTCGGAGCTGGATAAACGTAAACCCGGTCAGTCTAAGATCACCACACAGCGTAAGGAAAGTGATACGGTTCAGATACTTTCGGGAATATTTGAAGGTAAAACTACCGGAACTCCGATTGCTATGATTATACCGAATGAGGATCAGCGTTCAAAAGACTATTCCCATATCAAGGATGCCTACAGGCCATCCCATGCGGATTATACCTATGATGCAAAATACGGACACAGGGATCACCGCGGAGGTGGAAGGTCTTCTGCCCGCGAAACTGCTGCAAGGGTAGCAGCCGGAGCTATTGCCAAACTACTTTTAAAGGCTTCAGGCATTGAAATATTTGCACATGTATCTGCCGTTGGCACCATTGAATCTCCGAATATTGAAATTCATTCCATTGCAGAACTGACTGAAATCAGAGAAAATAATATTGTCAGATGTGCTGATCCGGCGACTGCAAATCAAATGATTGACCTGATTGATGGAATACGTAAAGAGGGTGATACCATTGGCGGTAAAATTTCATGTGTGGTAAGAAATTGTCCTGTTGGACTAGGTGAACCTGTATTCGATAAGCTGCATGCTGATCTGGGCAAAGCAATGTTAAGTATCAATGCGGTACATGGCTTTGATTACGGTTCCGGATTTGCAGGATCAGAAATGAGAGGATCAGAACACAATGATTTGTTCGTTCAGCCTTCTGCAGATAGCGATGAGAAAAGCTTTCGCACGCTGACCAATTTTTCGGGGGGAATTCAGGGTGGTATTTCCAATGGAATGGATATTACCTTCCGTGTGGCATTTAAGCCTGTTGCTACCATCATGCAAAACCAGGCAAGTCTTGATTCTGCAGGTAATGCGTCAAATGTTCAGGGAAAAGGAAGACATGATCCTTGTGTAGTGCCCAGAGCTGTGGCTATTGTTGAGTCTATGGCGGCATTGGTGCTGGCTGATCATTTATTGAGGAACAGGACAACACGTTTGTAAAATAATCCATTCTTTCCGACGAGCGAACGGAGTTCTTATAAACAGAAATTATCTTTTGTGAGGAGAAATCTGTTGATGAAAGCTTAGTGACTTTGATGAGCAGATCCCTCAGTCATGCTTCCTTCGGCCTGCATACGGTAGGCAGGGATGACGGGAAACGGGAATGACGGCAGATCCTGAAGTCTCCTTCAATCCGTAGAATTAAAACAAATCGGGGAATTTACCGGGATTGGTATCGTTCATCATTTCATAAGCGATCTCTATCACATCATCGACAGACGGTTTGGCAAAGTAATCGCCGTCAGAACCATAAGGAGTACGGTTTGGCTTAGCCGATAGTGTACGCGGCTTACCATCAAGAAGCTGATATCCGTTCTGATGCTCCAGGATCTGCTGCACAATAAATGCAGTTGAACCGCCCGGTGCATCTTCTGCTACCACGAGTAATTTGTTGGTTTTACGCAAAGAAGCAAGACACAGATGCTCCGTATCAAAAGGTAATAAAGTCTGAGGATCAATAATTTCTACACTTATTCCAAATTTCTCCAACTCATCAGCAGCATGTTCAACTATCCTTAAAGTTGATCCATAAGAAACAATAGTAATATCTGAGCCTTCACGAATAAGTTCAGCCTTACCTAACGGAACTGTAAACTCGCCAACATTGGAAGGTAATTTTTCTTTTAATCTGTATCCGTTCAGACATTCAATGATCAGGGCAGGCTCATCACCGCGCAGAAGGGTATTATACATACCTGCAGCCTGAGTCATATTTCTTGGAACACAAATATGTATTCCATGTAAAGCATTAATAATCACACCCATCGGAGAACCTGAATGCCAGATACCTTCCAGGCGGTGCCCCCGTGTACGAACAATTAAAGGAGCTTTCTGACGACCTTTTGTCCGATAACTCAGAGTAGCCAGATCATCACTCAGGACATTAAGCGCAAAGAGAATATAATCAAGATACTGGATTTCAGCTATTGGTTTCAGACCACGCATGGCTAATCCTATACCCTGACCAACAATCGTCATTTCACGGATACCGGTATCTGTAATTCGTTTCTTTCCAAATTTAGCCTGCAGACCGGCAAAACCCTGATTCACATCACCAATTGCACCTACATCTTCGCCAAAAGCAATGACCCTCGGATCTCTTGAAAAATTAGAATCAAAACAGGCGTTAAGGATTTCCCTGCCATCAACCATTTTAGATTCAGCCGGATAAACCGGTTCTATAAACTCAATATTCAAAGGAGACTCATCAGAGCCGGTAAAAAGTCTGGAATTATAACGATCATAGATCGATTCATGCTGATCTTCATACCAATCCTTCAGTTTACTTTTTGCATCAGACTGATCATGACGCAGAATTCTGATCGCATGTCTGACCAATGCAATGATATCTTTACGGGATGGGTCAATACTGGCTTTCAGTGTATTTGCAGCATGAATAAGCTCAGCATTCTGAGTGTTCTGAATTAATGCTGCAGCCACTTCCAATTCAGCTTTCATTCCAGCATTAAAATCAGCCCAGGCCTTTCTTTGACAATCGCGGATATAAGTTTTCGCTTTAGCTTCGAGTCCGGTAAGTTCTTCATCTGAGGCAATACCAGATTCTACCATCCATTTCCTCATCTGAAGCATACAATCATACTCATTTTCCCAGGCGATACGC
>JBAZHY010000047.1:0-8792 GCA_041652175.1 Pedobacter sp. | reverse complement strand
ACAGCCTGACCATGTGCCTCATTGATATCAGAGATAACAACTTTAGCACCCTCTTTTGCATAAAGAATCGCTGCGGCCCTACCAATTCCGGAGCCTGATCCTGTTATGATCGCTACTTTTTTCATCAATGTTCCCATAATTATTTTTTTTGCTTAGTTAAAATTAGGCTTAATCAGGGTAGCATTCAATGATAAATATCAAGAAATTAAAATTATAATTATTTATTAATCAGCTTTTTCCACATATAATAAACCGGAACCCCGCTTAGAACAATAATTAATCCCGGCCAGGTGAAATTCGGTTTGTAAATGATCAGAAGAGTACAAAAGCTGATACCCATTAAAATATAGATTGCGGGTAAAAAAGGGTATCCGAATGCCTTATATGGCCGTTCAACATCAGGACGTTTTATCCTTAATATGTAAATTCCAATAATGGTAAGAACATAGAAGATAACCACAACAAATGAAATCATATCCAGCAAATCGCCGTATTTACCACTCAAACAGAGTACTGATGCAACCAGACACTGCAGCCAGAGGCCAAATTCGGGAACAGCATGTTTGTTTAGAGTAGCTATTTTTTTAAAAAAGAGCCCATCAATAGCCATAGTATGATAAACACGTGCACCGGCCAGAATAAGCCCATTATTACAGCCAAATGTGGAGATCATGATCATTAAGGCAATAAGTATAGTACCGATATTCCCAAAAATAACACTGGATGCCGCCACTGCTACACGATCCTTCTCAGCATAGGCAATCTCCTGAAGAGGTAATACAGCTAGATAAACCAGATTGGCAAGCACATAAATAACCGTTACAATCAGCGTTCCCATGAATAAACTCAGGCCAATATTTCTTTTAGGGTTTCTGATTTCACCGGCTATAAAAGTAACGTTGTTCCAGGCATCACTACTAAAAATTGATCCGACCATAGCTGCTGCAACTGCCCCGAGAGCGGCTGCGAAAGTGAGCGACTGAAAAGTTCCATCAGGATTCAGCTTTTGCATATCCCATGCATTGATCCAGTTAGTAGTCCATATTTCAGGCTTCATCACAATAAACCCGAATATAATAAGGCCAAAAAGACTCAATAATTTGGTCAGGGTAAAAGAGGTTTGTATTATTTTTCCACTCCTTATCCCTTTTGTATTGATATAGGTAAGAAGAACGATGACAGCAATTGCCAGAAGCTGGGCTGCTGTAATATTTAGCCCGGCAAACTGGAACAGAATCCTGTCCTCACTTACCTGAGGTATTAAATAAGCGGTAAACTTAGAGAACGCCACACCAACAGCAGCGATTGTACCTGTTTGAATTACTGCAAAGAAACTCCAGCCATACAGAAAGCCAACAAGCGGATTATATGCTTCTTTCAGATAAACATATTGTCCGCCTGCTTTAGGGAACATGGCACTTAGCTCCCCGTAGCTTACAGCAGCAATCAAGGTCATAAGTCCGGTAATAAGCCAGACTGCTATCAGCCATCCTGCAGAGCCCACATTGCGCGTAATATCCGCAGTAACAATAAAAATACCGGAACCGATCATACTTCCGGCAACCAGTAAAGTGGCATCCAGTAAACCAAGTTCACGTCTCATCTCATGTTGTTCAATATTTTCACTCATAGATTAATTTTATGATTCAGGGCTAAACTTACATTAAAAATATATTTGTGTTTATAACAAAATATGGAGAATTAGGATTATTATCATGCTCTGCAAAAAAAATATAATTAGTATAAAATAAATAAAATCATAACTAACTCATAATCAGTGCAAATATTCCAATCCGTACAGAAATATTGCTGAATATCACAACATTATGAATTTCTGTATTTGATTAATAGAATAAGCCTGCTATTTTTGCCCATCGCATAAGAAAAAAAACGAATATAAACAGAGATTTATCTATGGAGTTTTTACAGAACAACTTAATTTATTTAATACCGGCGATGGGGATTTTTGGCATCGTGGTGATGGCCATTAAATCGGCATGGGTAACCAAACAGGATGCCGGGGATGAAAACATGCAGCGCCTTTCAGGTTATATTTCGGATGGTGCAATGGCATTTTTAAAGGCGGAGTGGAAAATTTTAGGATACTTTTCAGTGATTGCTGCCGTAATACTTGCTTACTCAGGAACATTAGTTGAAAATTCCAGTTGGGTAATTGCTATCTCATTTTTCATTGGTGCCTTCACATCTGCATTTGCAGGATATATAGGAATGAAAATTGCAACCAAATCAAATGTCCGTACCACACAGGCTGCACGTACAAGCTTAGCTAAAGCTTTACAAGTATCTTTTACCGGTGGTAGTGTAATGGGAATCGGTGTTGCAGGCCTTGCCGTTTTAGGACTCGGTGGTTTATTTATTGTATTCTATCAAATGTATGTTATAAATACAGGTGGTAACGTAAACGGCAAGGAAATGGAAAAAGCCCTTGAGGTTCTTGCCGGATTTTCATTAGGCGCTGAATCCATCGCGCTTTTTGCCCGTGTAGGTGGAGGTATTTATACTAAAGCTGCTGACGTTGGTGCCGACCTGGTTGGTAAGGTTGAAGCCGGTATTCCTGAAGATGATGTTAGAAATCCTGCTACAATTGCTGATAACGTAGGCGATAACGTAGGTGATGTTGCCGGTATGGGAGCTGATCTTTTCGGTTCATACGTTGCTACAATTCTGGCTACTATGATTCTTGGACGGGAAATTGTTTCAAATGATAATTTCGGAGGTATTGCCCCTATCCTTCTTCCAATGCTGATTGCAGGAATTGGTTTAATACTATCGATCGTTGCAACCTCTTTCGTTAAAATCAAAAAAGAAACAGATAGTGTTCAAAACGCATTAAATATGGGTAACTGGTCATCTATTATTATGACCGCTGTTGTTTCTTTCTTCGCAGTAAACTGGATGTTACCTGATACGATGATTATCCGCGGCTTTGAATTTGCTAAAATAGATGTATTCTATTCTATAATAGTTGGATTAGTGGTAGGAACACTGATGAGTTTAATTACCGAATACTACACCGCTATGGGCCAGCGTCCGGTATCAAGCATTATTCGCCAGTCATCTACCGGACATGCTACAAACATCATTTCAGGCCTTTCTGTTGGTATGGAATCAACTGTTCTGCCAATTCTGGTTCTGGCTGCCGGTATTTATGGATCATTCCACTTTGCCGGTTTTTATGGTGTTGCCATTGCCGCGGCAGGAATGATGGCTACAACTGCAATGCAATTATCTATTGATGCATTCGGACCAATCGCTGATAATGCCGGAGGTATTGCTGAAATGAGTGGTCTTCCACCAGAAGTAAGGGAACGTACTGACAATCTGGATGCTGTAGGTAATACAACTGCTGCAACCGGAAAAGGCTTTGCTATCGCTTCCGCGGCATTGACTTCTCTTGCTTTATTTGCAGCATTTGTCGGTGTAGCAGGAATTGATCACATAGATATTTATAAAGCTGATGTACTCGCCGGACTTTTTGTCGGTGGGATGATTCCTTTCATCTTTTCGGCCTTATGTATTTCTGCTGTTGGTCGTGCTGCGATGGATATGGTTAATGAAGTGCGCAGACAATTCCGTGAGATTCCCGGGATTATGGACTATAAAGCTCAGCCTGAATACGAAAAATGCGTTGCTATTTCAACACAAGCTTCAATTCGTGAAATGATGTTACCCGGTGCTATTGCCTTAATTGTTCCTATTATCATTGGATTCAGTTTTGGCCCGGAAGTATTAGGTGGATTATTGGCAGGAGTAACCGTTTCAGGTGTACTTATGGGAATGTTCCAATCCAATGCCGGTGGTGCATGGGATAATGCTAAAAAATCATTTGAAAAAGGAGTTGAGATCAACGGAGAAATGTTCTATAAAAAATCTGAACCTCATAAGGCATCGGTAACCGGTGATACGGTTGGAGATCCTTTTAAAGATACTTCAGGTCCTTCCATGAATATCCTGATCAAATTAATGTCTATCGTTTCCCTGATTATTGCCCCTCATATTTCAGAGGGAACCTCCCACAAAGTGAATGTTGAGGTTAAACAGGAGATCAAAGTCATCAAAACTGAGGATCCGGCAGGCAATGTGACCATAGATACTATTGTCAATAAGACTGATTCTATCAGCAGATAAATAAATCAAAAATTAAAAGCAAAGGGAATTCTATCAGGGTTCCCTTTGCTTTTAACCCTTAATTTTTTGATACTGACCCTTCCAATCAGCCGAAATAAAATAAAAGCGGGAGAATATTTTAAAGGCTTTCAATGAGAAGGATCCCTGTTTTATTTTTCCAATTTAATTAATTACGTTTGAAAGCTTTAAAATCATTTCTTCAAACAAAATAAAATAGCTAAACCAATAAATATGTTCCAAAGAAAATCCATTAAGCAGCTAATGCTTGAATCAAAAGAAACGGGTGAAGGTACATTAAAACGTTCCCTAAGCAGTATAAATCTGATTGCTTTAGGAATCGGTGCAATCATAGGTGCAGGTCTTTTTTCATTAACGGGAATAGCCGCAGCCGAAAATGCCGGACCAGCGGTAACCATTTCATTTGCACTTGCAGCTTTTGCCTGCGCATTTGCCGGATTATGTTATGCTGAGTTCGCTTCAATGATACCTGTTGCCGGTAGTGCTTACACCTACTCATATGCAACAATGGGCGAATTTATGGCCTGGATTATTGGTTGGGACCTGGTTCTTGAATATGCTCTCGGAGCTGCTACCGTAGCTGTAAGCTGGTCAAGATATCTACTTGAACTGCTTCATAAATATGGGATTAATCTCCCTCATGAATTTATTGTTTCACCATGGGAAACCATGAAACTTGGTGATGGTACTGTTATTGAAGGTGGTCTGATTAATTTACCGGCAATTTTTATCGTAAGTTTATTATCCCTGGTACTTATCCGTGGAACTCAGGGATCAGCCAATATGAACAACTTTCTGGTTATTCTGAAAGTAGCCGTAGTTTTAATGTTTATTACTTTAGGCTGGAGTCATATTAACCCCGATAACTATGTTCCCTATATTCCTGAAAACACCGGAAAATTCGAAAACTTCGGATGGACAGGAATATCTACCGGCGCTGCAGTTGTATTCTTTGCCTTTATTGGATTTGATGCCGTTTCAACTGCTGCTCAGGAAGCAAAAAATCCACAAAAAGGAATGCCAATAGGAATTTTAGGATCTCTGGTTGTCTGTACCATACTCTATATTCTGTTTGCACACGTAATGACCGGACTTGTTAATTACAAAGATTTCGCTGGTGATGCCAAACCGGCTGCTACTGCTTTTGCAATGACAGGATATACTTTCCTACAGGACGCGCTCATCATTGCTATTCTTGCAGGTTATACCTCTGTTATTCTTGTGATGCTGATGGGCCAGTCAAGAGTATTCTATACCATGTCAAAAGACGGATTATTACCCAAGTTCTTTTCTTCAATCCATCCCGAATTCCGTACACCATGGAAAACAAACTTATTCTTCCTTGTATTCGTCAGCTTATTTGCAGGCTTCGTACCGGTTTCTGACCTTGGACACATGGTTAGTATAGGTACTTTATTTGCCTTTACTCTTGTTTGTATTGGAATTATGGTTCTTCGTAAAACCATGCCTGATCTTCCGAGGCCATTCAGAACCCCGCTTGTACCTCTGGTACCGATTATGGGAATCCTGGTATGTGTATATCTGATGTATTCTTTACCAACAGAAAGCTGGTACCGCTTATTGGGATGGATGGTTATAGGTGTTTGTATTTACGTTTTTTACGGCAGAAGGCACAGTAAAATCCGTGTGCTTAAGGATGGAAAAATCATCGAAAAAGAAAGAAATTAAAACTGAATTAACACTATGATCAAAAAGGTTTCAGATTTTTCTGGGGCCTTTTTGTTTTATTGAATAAATAAGATTAAGTATTAACAATTTCAGCCAACATGGAGAATTTTAATTATACTCAGATTCTTTCAGTAACAATGATTCTGTTTGCGATTATTGACATCCTGGGCTCTATCCCGGTGGTCATATCGCTTAGAAATAAAGTAGGTCATATTCAGTCAGAAAAGGCCTCTATTGTGGCTATGCTGATTATGATTTTATTTCTGTTTGTAGGAGACAAAATACTCAGTATCATCGGACTGGATATTTCGTCATTTGCTATAGCAGGATCTGTTGTAATTTTTATTATTGCGATGGAAATGATCCTTGGAATTAATTTCTTTCGTGAGGAAGTACCTGAAAGTGCTTCAATTGTTCCGCTCGCTTTCCCTTTAATTGCAGGTTCCGGTACTCTGACTACCCTCCTATCACTTAAATCTGAATATGATACTCAGAACATCATAGTCGGGATTATTCTGAATATGATGTTTGTATATATCGTATTAAAGAATACTATTTATCTGGAGAAGCTATTAGGAAAAACCGGACTTCACATTATGCGTAAGGCTTTCGGTATTATTTTACTTGCTATTGCTATTAAACTTTTCAGAAATAATACAGGCTTATAGCAGAAATTGGATTATTCCGGTTTGATCAGACGTGCCACATACATGGTGTCTGCCTTCTGATTCCAGCCCCTGATCAATTCAGATGCTTCAAGCTGTAACCCAAATTCATGCTGAAGGTATGAGACTATCTGTTCATTTTCTTCTTTAAAAACTGAACAGGTGATGTAAATGAGGGGCTTACCAGGCTTCAGGTATTTAATCACATTTGAGGCAATGGTCTTTTGAAGGTTATGAAAACCCTGAATCTTAAATCCGGCAAACTGACTAATCATTTCGGGTGTTCTTCCCCAGGTTCCTGATCCACTGCAGGGTGCATCCAGAATAATACCATCAAACCGGTAATGATGTAATTCCGGATCCGGATTCTGTGTCAGATCAATTACCTTTTTTTGGTAGGTACGTAATCCGGCAGCGATAAAACGTTCATCAAGGTTATCAAGAACGCTTGACCGTATATCAGAAACAACCAGTTTAATATCCGGCTGTTCTGAAAATAAAAGTAAGGATTTCCCACCCGAGGCTGCACAAGCGTCCCACCAATGCTCATATCGCTCAGGTTTGAAGTAATTCAGTGTTTGCTGTGAAGAAAGATCCTGAATTTCAAAAGGCTTAACAGGATAATCAATATCGGTAAATAATGAACTAAGGTTAGTCCCATTCGGCAGTGCAACACAATACTCCCCTATTCTTCTGTATTCAATTGCAGAATTCAGGAAAACATCCAGAACAATATCTATAGCCCGGGAATTAATTCTGATAAAAAGATCGGGCTGAATAAAAAAAGAAGAAAGGAATTCAGCAATGTTAATATCAGAGGAAAGATGTGGGATAAAAGGAAACACTTCTTCCGGTTTAAATTCCTCATTGAGTTCAGCATATCTGATCTTTTCCTGTAAAGGCAATTGAATCATTGAATTCAGATCCGGACGAAAGTGCTGTAAGAACGGATTATCTACCCCTGTACAAAGAAATTCAGCAATAAATAATCTTTGTTCCGGTCGCTTTTCTGAAAGCGCCATTCCAAGTCGAAAGTAATTATATAATAATCGGGACGCAGAACGACGGTCATTAGAACCCATCTGCTTATTTCTCCTGAAGAAATCAGGAAGGAATTTACTTAGTGGCCGATCTGCAGGATATTGTTCCAGCACCTTAAGAAAAGTCCGAAGCTGTTGCTCTGATCTCATTATTGTATTAAAAGTTCAAAGTTTCTGTAAACCAGCAACATAAGCTCATCGTTCTTAATGCTATTATCAGGTTCCTTTATGAAGCGAAAATTATTATGCAAGCCGGAATATACAGCTTCTTCCAGATGCCGGGGGTAATTTTTTCCGTACTTTACAAGCATCCCTCCGAAATAGTATCCGATATCAAATCCCTTAAAAGCATATTCAGAAGGTTCTGAACCAAATTCACTACGATATCTTGCTATAAAATTCTTTACATTCTCAAGTTTATAATTAATATAGAAAGAACTTGTAATGCGGGTATTTAAAGTCTGAAGCTTATTCTGAACCAGGTAATTAGCTTTCAGCCAATCGGGATGCCCAAAGAGTTCAATTTTATATTTTGCGTTTTTTAATTTAAAGAGTCTGTCAATTGCAGGAACAATAAATAACCGGTCTGAGGAAGTCATCAGCACCAGGTTATTCTTTACCGGATCCAGATATTTCTCGATGCCTATTGCATTCGGTCTTTCAGTTATTCTAAATTTATCAGCCCCCAACTCATTGATAAACCTTTTTAAATAAGTTGAGAATCTGGCATCATTAGTTTTCTGTGTATTAATCAATACAATATTTACCTGATCAGGTTTATAATCTTTTGTGATAAACTCAGCAATTTTTCTGCCATGTTGCTCTAAAGTATTATTAACCATTACTAACCGGGGATTCTTATAACCCGCAGGCATGGATGCAGCTAATGGTGAAACCTGTAGGACATCCTTCAGATCAGCAAAATCAGCAAAAGTCTTTGCCTCTTCAGGATAAATGGGTCCAATAATTAAATCACCTGACTTAATTGAATTAGCCACAGCCAGATTAACAACCCTGGTTTCCTGATTCTGTGTATCAAAAACATGCAATTCAAAATTATGTCCTGATTGAGAAAGTGAATCAAGGGCAAGTTTCATTCCCTGATAGAAATCTATAGCAAGATCAGCCCTGGACAGATCCTTTTTAACGGCAGTTTTAAGATTGATTCTATTCAGTTCGAACGGAAGCAGGAGCGCGATGGAATACTCAACAGGCTCCTTTGGAAGATCTT
>JBAZHY010000046.1:0-8885 GCA_041652175.1 Pedobacter sp. | reverse complement strand
TGATTCGCAAATCCGGTACTGAAACCTTTTGGCCAAAAATCATATACGCAGCAGCTGTTATCATTATAATCTCGACCGGTACATTATTTTATAAAGATTATATAAAAAAGTCCGGTGTAAAACATGCCATTTCAAAAATAAAAAATGATATTCCTCCGGGTGGCAATATAGCCACTCTAACCTTAGCTGATGGCCGTAAAATTAGCCTGACTGATGCGAAAAACGGTCATCTTGCTGAGCAATCGGGGATAAAGATCAGTAAAACTTCTGATGGTCAATTGATTTACAGTATATCTGATTCAGAAAACCCTTCTCAATTACTTTCGTACAATACTATTGAAACACCTCCCGGGGGGCAATATCAGGTAATCCTGCCTGATGGAAGTAAAGTCTGGCTAAACTCAGCTTCATCCTTACGCTATCCGGTTAGATTCATAAACAATGAACGAAGAGTAGAAATAAGTGGAGAAGCCTATTTTGAAGTTGCTCATAATGGTAAAATGCCATTCAGGGTTATAAACCACAATCAAATGGTAGAAGTTTTAGGAACCCATTTCAATATAATGGCTTATCCGGATGAAAGTAGTACGAATACTACTTTATTAGAGGGCTCGGTAAAAATTATTAAAGAGGATAAAAGTAAAATAATATCGCCTGGTCAGCAAACCAGAGTTAAGAATGGGGACATTGATGTAGCAACTGTTGATGTCACTCAAATTATAGCCTGGAAAGAGGGTTACTTTATGTTCAAAAACGAGGATATTCAAAGTATAATGAGGCAAATATCCCGCTGGTATAATTTAGAGGTAAAATACGAGGGAAATATCCCTGATAAAGTCTTTGGTGGAAAAATATCCCGCACCAGAAACATATCTGAAGTATTGGAAATTCTGGAATCTACCGGTTCAATTCATTTTAAAATTATCCCTGGTGATACACAGGGGAAAGAAAGGAGGATAATAGTTATGCCCTGACAAATACTAAAAAAGGGTAATTGAAAAAACCGGAGCGCTACGAACGCACCGGTTCAAATCTGCCATTGAGACAGTTTCAGGCTTACCCGCTTTTAATAATGTGATATCGACAAACTTATAAACCTAAACGATACAAATGTATGAAAATTCCTTCTCATAGGATATGCAGTGTGCAATATTCCACTGCCTATAAACTACTTCTGATTATGAAACTTTCTATTGTTTTAATGATCCTTACAATACTCCAGGCCAATGCCACAGGGTATGCTCAAAAGATTACTTTATCTCAGAAAGGTGCCACTCTTGAACAGGTATTCTGGTCAATAAGTAACCAAAGTAAATATGAATTTGTGTATGATGCAACAATGCTTAAAGAAGCTAAGCCTGTAGATGTAAAATTCAAAAACTCTTCAGTGGAAAATGTACTTAACCTCTGCTTCACAAATCAGCCATTAACTTATACAATTAATGATAATATCGTTGTTGTTAAAAGAAAGCCATTACTCTTTCAACAACCAAAGGTTACAGATATATCCCCGCTTATTGAAGAAGCACCCCCCATCATCATTAAAGGTCAGGTAAGTGATTCAAAGGGAGAATCCCTTCCGGGCGTGAGTGTACGTATCAAAGGGTCTGCACTTGGAACAGCAACCGATATGCAGGGAAATTATACACTAAATGCTTCAGATACAGATATTTTAGTTTTCAGTTATGTGGGATATATACCTCTGGAAGTTGCAGTTAACGGAAGAACAACATTAAATGTAACCTTGCGTGAAGATCTTCAGGTCTTAGGAGAAATTGTAGTAACCGCTCTTGGTATTGAACGGGAGGCTAAGTCATTGACCTATGCTGTTCAAAACATTAAAGGCGATAAGATGAATGAAGCAAAAGAGACTAACTTAATCAATTCACTACAGGGAAAAGTTGCGGGTGTTACAATTACAAAAGATGCAACCGGGCCAGGCGGTGATTCAAAGGTTTTAATACGTGGTAATCGTTCTATTACCAATAGCAATCAACCTTTATATGTGATTGATGGTGTTCCTCTGAGTGGAAACGTTGGAATGCTTAATTCAGATGAAGTTGAAAGCATGACCATCCTGAAAGGTGCCTCTGCTGCAGCTTTATATGGCAGCCAGGGACAAAATGGAGCCATAATTATTACAACCAAAAGAGGTAAAGCCAATCAGACTGTAGTTAATCTGATTAGCGGACTTAGTCTGGATCAGGCTTCAGTATTACCCGAATTGCAATATGAGTATGGGCAGGGTGATGCTGGTATTTATGGTTCAAATTCTGAACGTAGCTGGGGACCTAAAGCAACAGGACAAACTATTACCCTTTGGAATGGTAAAAGTATTCCTTTATTGGGGCAACCAAATAATCTAAAAGATTTTTTCAGAACTGCTCAAACGTATAATAATACCCTCAGTATCAGCGGAGGAGGTGAAAAGATGCAAACGTATTTCTCTTATGGAAATACAATGGCACAGGGTATCCTGACAAACAATGATCTGACACGGCATAATGTAGATCTAAAAACGGATAATAAAATATCATCAAAACTTTCCGTGTCTACCAAAATGAGCTATATTTTCGAAGATGTGGATAACCGACCGGTTCCGGGAGGAAGTGGAAACTATGTTCTGCCTTCAATTTTTAGCGCCCCTACATCTATCCCGCTGGACGAAATGAAGAACTACGCTTATATTGATAACACAGGTACCGAAAAACAAAGTTACTGGCTGCCCGGATCTTCAGTTCTGGTAAATCCTTATTGGGCATTAAACAGAATAACCTATTATCAAAAAAGGGATCGGATACTTGGTTTAGTTTCTGCAAAATATGATTTTAATAATTGGCTAAATCTTCAGGTTCGTGGTAGCATAGACAAGACCATTCAAAACAACGATAGAAAAGTATATGCAGATTCGTATTTCAGTCAGGTTGGATCAAACTATGATTATGGTACAACCAGAAATCAGGGCATAAATGTAGACGCACTATTGTCCTTCAAGCGTAATCTTGGAAAGAAATTCGATGTTACGGGAAATTTAGGAGCTTCATTACAGGAAAGTAAATATGAAAGCATTAGTGGTAGTGCAAACGGATTAAACAAACCAAACTTTTTCTACATGCATAATGCGAAGTCACCATTCTTTACAACAGCAGATGGAAGAACCCCACGGGTTCAATCGCTGTATGGCACCGCAACTTTTGCTTATAACAGTTATCTGTATTTAGATATCACTGCACGAAATGACTGGTCATCAGCATTACCAAAAGACAGTCAATCTTACTTTTATCCGTCGATTGGATTATCTGCAATCGTTTCAGATATGGTTAAACTGCCTTCATGGATTTCATACGGAAAAGCAAGTTTAACAATGGCTAACTCGGGCTATGGCGGAACTCAGTATCTTGATCGGAACTACTATTCAGTTGGAATCGGGGGTGCAATTATTACTCCCAATATTCAGTCATTAGGAACTTACAAACCTGAATTAACTACTTCTTATGAAGCCGGCCTGGACTGGAAGTTTTTCAATAACCGGGTAGGCTTGAATTTTACATACTATAATACTCAAACTAAGAATCAACTTTTATTAATTGGATTACCTGCAGCTTCTTTATTTGACCGCAAATATATTAATGCAGGATTAATTCAAAATCAAGGGGTAGAACTGCTTGCGAATGTGTCTCCTGTAAGAGGTAAAAATTTCACCTGGGATATGGGATTGAATTATTCTAAAAATATTAATAAAGTGAAAGAACTTACCGAAACGATCAAATCAATCATTATTGGTGAGGGAGACAATGTTTATCTGATCAAAGTTGATGAAGGAAGCAGTTATGGTGACATGTATGTAAGAGGTTGGAAAGAGGATGCTCAGGGAAGAAAACTTGTTGAAGATGATGGAACACCAATTTTAACAGATGGATTAGACCAGTTTGTCGGGAATTATAACCCTGATTATATGCTTGGCTTTTCAAATGAGTTTTCATTTAAGAATTTTTCTATGAGTTTCTTAATTGATCACAGGCAGGGCGGTACGGTAATTGGCGGTACACAGGCACTCATTGACGCTTATGGACATTCAAAAAATTCTCTATTAGGTCGTGAAGGAGGTATAGTATTAGACGGATACAGGCAAGATGGCACAAAAAATACAACCTCTATAGCTTCACAGAAATATTTTGGATTAATAGGAGGCAGATACCCATCTGCAGGTTTTTACAGTTATTCTTCAACGAATACCAGATTGCGTGAATTTAAATTAGGATATCAGCTTAGTGATAAATTAATAAGTAAATATCCGTTTATAAAAAGTGCAAAATTGTCGCTTGTTGGAAGAAATCTATTCTTCTTCAAAAGAGATGCACCAATTGATCCGGAAGTTACCAGAGGAATAAATGGCGGAGGATTAGAATACGCAGCACTACCTTCTACCCGCAATTTTGGCCTTAATCTGAAAGTATCATTTTGATAATCAGACAATTTTTTTGATAAAAAATTATTAAAAACGCACGAAATGAAACATCAAATATTAACCAATCTTAGAGTATATCTTTTTTTGGGTATGGCAATTCTTGCTTTTACCTCAGGATGCACAAAAAATTACTCGGAACTTAATACAGACCCAACAAGATTAACATCATTAAACTCCGGAGACGTAAAAGGTCTGTTTACTAATGCAGAATATATGGCAATGTATTCCGGAAGATCATCTGCAGAATATCAATATGCACAGGGCTTCTTTGCCGATTTATTTGCCCAATATTCTGCAATTACTGCAACGTTCGATCCAACCGACCGATACAATATCGCTCAGGAATGGATTCAGGAGCAGTGGATTGCAACTTATACCAAATCATTGCCTCCACTCATGTCAATTTTAAAGGAAACTAAAACACCTGAAACCAAAGCCCTCAATTCTATTGCAAGAATCTGGAAGGTATTCGTAATGCACCGTGCAACAGATTACTATGGACCTATTCCTTATTCAAAAATTGGATCAGACAGTATCGTAATATCTTATGATTCGCAGAAAAGCATCTATATGGATCTTTTCAAAGAGCTGAAAGAAGCTACTGATGTTTTAAATGCCAATATAACTCAACCATCTTATGGCGACAAGGATGTTATATTCAATGGCGATAATAGGAAATGGGTAAAATTTGCTAATACATTACGATTACGATTGGCTTTGAGAATTTCTGATGTAGAACCGGCAATGGCCAAAACAGAAGCTGAAGCTGCAGTAGCAGGGGGAACCATGACTGAATTGAGTGATGATGCCTATCTGAAAGTAGGTGGTGTAAATTATAATGGATACAACAGACAATCGGGATGGAACGAGTTCAGAATGAGCTCAACCATGGAAAGTATTTTAGGTGGTTATGATGATCCAAGGCTTAGTAAATTTTGGGCTCCGGCTGTTAATACAGGCAAATTTGCAGGAGTCAGAAACGGAATGAATGTAGCAGAAATTGTTGCACCGGCAAATGACCCTGATAATACTTCCGGACCGAGTGATGCGCTTCTCCCGGGTAGCATGTTTAAAACACCTTCAACTGTAATGTACACAGCCGAAGCTTATTTTCTTCGTGCTGAAGGTGTTCTTAATGGCTGGAATATGGGAGGTACCGCAGAAACATTATATGAAAAAGGAATAGAAATGTCGCTCAGAACATGGGGAATAACTGATAATGCAGCAATAAACAACTACATTAAAAGCACTAACTTACCAAAAGCTCCGGGCGGCTATTTTAATACTCCCGCTTTAACAGATATTCCGGTAAAATTCTCTTCCATTCCTGAGAAGCAGCGTGAACAAATACTTACTCAGAAATGGATTGCATTATTTCCGGAAGGACATGAGGCATGGGCATCAATCAGACGCTCCGGATATCCTAAATTATATCCTTTGATTCATTCAGACAACCCTGATGTACCTGCGAATAAAATTATCAGACGTATTCCCTTCCTGAATTATGACAGGGACAGAAATGCGGCCGCTGTAAAAGCTGCTGAGGCCCTCTTAGGTGGACCTGATAATGCCGCTACAAGATTATGGTGGGATGTTAAACATTAAATTGTAGAATTAAAAACCTGAATTCAACCCGGATATCCTTATTCTATCCGGGTTGAATTTAAAATTGACTACTGCTGCACATCTTGTTTCAGTCTGGAATCCGGTATAGAACTCCAGACATTAACTATTTAAATCACTGTTAAGATGAAATTAATAAATCAATTGCTTAGTACAATTCTAAATTCACGGAATCGCGTGGCAAGCACTCTATTGTTAGTTCTGCTGTTCACTTCATGCGATAATTTCAAAAGCTCCCCTAAAGGAGATCCCGATAATGGAGGTCTGTTTTTACCTGATGGTTTTGAAGCACTGGTTGTTGTGGATAGCATTGGTAAGGCCAGGCATATAGCAGTCAACGATAACGGAGACATTTATGCCAAATTGACTTTTAATCGTGCTATGGATCGCTCCGGAGGTACAGTTGGATTACGTGATTTAGACAATGATGGAAAAGCTGATTCTATCGTTTATTTCGGCGAATATAAAGATGTTGGAAGCTCTGCAGTTGGTGTAACCATTCACAATGGCTATTTATACACCAGTACCGTGAATCAGGTATTGAGAAATAAATTAAAACCCGGGGAACTGGTTCCAACAAGTAAAACTGAAATAATCCTCACTGATCTGGATACTAATGTGGCAAAAAACTGGCATACTACAAAGCCTTTAGCTTTTGACAGTAATGGATACATGTATGTTCCATTTGGATCCCCATCAGATGCCGGGCAGGATATCAGCAAATATGGCCCGACCGGAATACCTGGTGGCAAAGGTTTAGACCCTTCACCTGAACGGATAAACCATGCCGGGATATGGCGGTTTGATGCAAACAAGAATAATCAGACTCAAAAAGACGGGTATAAATTCGCAACCGGGATCAGAAGTGTGGTCGGAATGACCTGGAGCCCTCTGGATGATCACCTTTATGCCGTTATGAATGGAATAGATAATTTTCATACCATTTACCCTAATCTTTATTCTGCGTGGCAAGGTGCTGTACTTCCTTCAGAACCACTATTGAAAGTAACTGAAGGTTCCGACTTTGGTTGGCCTTATGCTTATTATGACCATTTACTCAAAAAGAATGTTTTACAACCCGGTTATGGAGGTGATAGTAAAATAATTGGCAGAGCCGCTGAATTTGATGTTCCTGTGATGGGTTTCCCCGGCCATTGGGCACCTATGGATATCATGTTTTATCAGGGAAATCAATTCCCTGAAAGATATAAGCAAGGCGCTTTTGTTGCTCTCCATGGTTCAACAGACCGTTCCCCTTACCCTCAGGCTGGTTTTATCGTTTGTTTCGTTCCATTTGAAAATGGGAAAGCAAAAGGTGAAATAGAAGTGTTTGCGGATGGATTTACAGGAGTGGATACTGTTGTAAATACCAGTGATGCTGTTTACAGACCGATGGGATTATCTACCGGACCGGATGGATCGTTATATATTTCAGAGTCTAATAAAGGGAAAATATGGCGGATCATGTACAAAGGAGACAGGGAGAAATTTGGAAAAGCTCAGTTAGCAACTATGGAAACCCGTAAGAGCAGATCTTACATTAAAGAGCCTGATGTTATCAAAGACAAACTTCCAAGCGGTGATAAGCTGGCAGGAAGTATTCTATACAATACCTACTGTGCTAGTTGTCATCAGAAAGATGGTAAAGGAGATAACAATCGTTTCCCTCCTCTGGCAGGTTCAGATTGGGTAACCGGGGATAAGACGAGGCTTCTTGGAACAATTTTAAATGGATTGCAGGGAGAAATCAAGGTTAACGGACAAAAATGGGATGGATTAATGCCCGCTCATGCAGGATTTTTAGATGATCATGCAATCGCATCTATTGCAACCTATATCCGTGACCATTTCGGCAATAAAGCCAGTGTTGTGACGAGTTCAGAAGTAGCCATGGTCAGAAGTACGACAGGTAAGAAAAAGTGATCCTCTGAGAATTAAGAATATTAATTTGAATTAAAACCCTGAACACATGAGAATTTCGGTTTTATTCCTGCTCTGTTTCGCCCTGAATTTTGGAGTTAATGCGCAGTCTAAAAAGGGGAAAACGTACAATCTTGTTGTTGGAACTTATACGAATAAAGAAAACACAAATGGCATTCATGTTTATAGTTTTAATACAAAAACAGGTCAATCCAGCTTTCGTTCAAAAACTCTTGGTATAAAAAATCCATCGTATCTTGCTGTTAGTAAGGATAGAAAGAATTTATATTCAGTGAGTGAAGTTGACAATGGCACCATTCAGGCATTTTCATTTAATTCCAAAACAGGGGAACTTGGCTTTTTAAATAGCGTAAGTTCGGGCGGCGATGGCCCCTGCTATGTATCTGTCGATGATTCAAATGAGCTAGTTTTCACAGCCAATTACGATTCAGGAAGCATAGCTGCAATTCGTGTTGAAGAAGATGGTTCCCTCAAGCCCGAAATACAAAAAATACAACATGAAGTATGCGATGATTCCAAAGCGAAACCACATGCCCATGCTGTTGTTTTAACACCTGATGGACAATATTTACTTGCTGCAGATTTAGGTATTGATCAGGTAAGGACTTATCGAATAACCCCGGCCTCATCTCAAGTATTAACTCCTGCCAAAGTAGCCTATGTAAAGGTAGACAAAGGTGGAGGCCCAAGGCATCTGACTTTCCACCCTAATGGACAATATGCCTATCTGGTTTTAGAGATGGGGGCAGCAATTGTGGTTTTTGATTATAATGATGGTATACTGAAACCTAAACAGACAATAACCATGCTATCTCCTGAATTTAAAGGTAAAGTTGAAGCTGCGGACATACAT
>JBAZHY010000045.1:0-8948 GCA_041652175.1 Pedobacter sp. | reverse complement strand
GCTGGCATCGAATTTCCAGATACCTGCATGTTGTTCCAGCTCGGGACAAGGATTAAGGCCCGGTTGTCCGGGTTTACCGCCGGGAGTATTATTCATATCCATACAGTTATTGGACGGTGTTCCGAAAGGGACATACATAAACCCTTTATCATCAAATTCCATTGGTTTGGTGATATGCCAATGTGCGCCGTGGCCGTGGTCATCCGTTAAAATTGTTTCCATCGGACTGTCGGGAATCAGTTTGCCCGGACTTAGCTTATTTCTGTAAATAGCCAGCGAAGAACTGTAATAAAGATATCCCTTGTGGATGCGCATGCCATTTGCCAGACTACCGACATCCTTATAATCGCCAAAATGCTGGATGATATCGGCTTTGCCGTCATTGTCGGTATCCCTCAGGGCTACGTTACCTCCTTTGGGAGAAAACCGGAGTTTTACATAAATATCGCCATTGTTGTTAATGGCCAGATGTCGTGCCGGACCAAGAGTGTCGACAACTACCACTGCCCCAAAACCATCAGGAAAGGTTAGTCCGCCATTATCTTTATCGAATGGAGGGAGTCCTCCCGGATTCCTCATCAGGGTAAGTCCAAGCAGCGCTATAAATAGTATGGATGCTGAAGTATAAAAAGCAGGCTTTTTGAGAACAGAGGAATTGAAGTAAAATTTCATTTTTATAAATCTATAGATACCAGAAATGTTTCCGGGGATTAAAGATGCAAATAATGGTATTTTAATTCAAATTTGAGAGGGCACTACTAATCTGTCTTTTGTAACAATCCTAAGCTATGTTTTCCCGATAGGATTTAATCGGGAGATGTCGAAGAGCTGTTAACAATAAAATCCTCTTTAAAATAAGGATTTTATTGTTTTAATCAGGAATTCAGAGCTTAAGCTTTCTTTGCCTGAGGTTTGATGGAAGTCAGATCAGCAATTTTTACAGGTTTTCCGCTATCGATACTGTTTCTGGCAGCTATTCCTGTAAGAATTGCCAAAGCTCCATCTCTCAGTCCTGCTGCCTGCCGGTGAGGATCGCTTTGGTTTGGCATAAAAATATGCTGTTTCATACGCTCATCTCCACCACCATGGCCACCCTCGGTATTTGATATTTTAAAGAGTTCCCTTTTGCCGAAGTTGCTTGTTAATTGAATTTCATCAAAACCTTCTTCTTGCCAGGGTTGTTTTTCCTTGATCCAGGCATCCAGTTTGCCTTTTGTACCATTGAATGAGATGCGATAACCTTCATAAGGGGAGTAGGCTGTTAATGAATAACTTACCTGGACTTTATTGGCATATTTGATTTGCACAGCCATTTTGTCGAATATGTCGATGTCTTCTTTCCAGACACAGCCATCACGGAGATAGCCATCATATTTTTCATTTTCAACATATAGCTTCATCATACTCTGACTCTTGGTAATGTCCCAATAGAAATCACATTGTTTAGTATGCGGACAGGTTCGGCAATGAGTATGCCTGAATGAATTATTCTTGCCATAGAACTCTAATGCCCCGTAGGCGAAAACTTCTTCCGGATCTGAATCTATCCACCAGTTTAAGAGATCAAAATGATGGGAAGCTTTATGAACCAGTAAGGACCCGCCCTTTGCCCTCAGACGATGCCATCTTCTGAAATAATCTGCTCCGTGACTGGTATCCAGATACCAGTGAAAGTCTACTGATGTAATTTTACCGATTGCACCTGCCCGTAGTAATTCATAGATCTTGGCCCGATGTGGTGAATAACGGTAGTTGAAGGTTACCCTCACCCTTTTCCCGGTTTTCTTTTCGGTATCCAATATAGCCTGACATTTTGTTTCATCAGTTGTTAATGGCTTTTCGGTGATAATATCTGCACCCATTTCCATCCCTTTGATGATAAATTCATGATGGGTATTATCCACAGTGGTTACCATTAAAAGGTCAGGCTTTGTTTCCCGCATCATCTGATCAAAATCAGTAAATGTCGGACAACTCACCCCCATGTCTGATTTAACATATCTCAGACGACCTTCATTGATATCACAAAGACCAACAAACTCAATTTCATTGCTGTATTTCTGAACCACTGATTTACCCCACATACCCATAGCCCTGACTCCAAGCCCTACCATAGCGATACGCTTTTTGGCAGGGGGTTTTAACCAGGCAGTGGCAGATTCAGGGGCTAAAAGACTCGATCCGGCAAGTATTGTTCCGGTTTGAAGCAGGAATTTTCTTCTTTTCATAGCATAGGATTATCATTCATTTCGTTTAAATTGAAATTAAGAATATTTCCTGAATTATGCTGGTGAAAAACAGTGTTTAACTCCATCAAAGAGTTAAACACTATTTTTATTTATTGCCAGCCTCCACCCAATGCTTTATAAATATGAACAGCAGCAATATGCTGACGTTTATTCACATTAATTAATTCAAGCTTAGCCTGAAGTGAGTTTTGCTGAGCTAGAAGTACTTCCAGATAACTTGCACGGCCTGTCCGGAACAGCTCGGTTGACATATCAACGGAGCTGTTTAAGACCGTGTTCTGTTCCTCTTTCAACATTCCCATATTCTGCAGGTTTTGAATTGCTGATAGCAGGTTCACCACCTCAACATATCCGTTTAATATACGCTTCTGGTAAAGATGCATGGCTACCAACTGGTTGGCCTTAGCAAAACTGAAATTAGCCTTCAGGGCATTTAAATTCACCAGCGGAGCGATCAACCCTCCTAGGGCAGTATAAGTAAGGGAGGCAGGTGTCATAAACAGATATTCAGGTTTGAAGGCCTGAAACCCGAGCCCGGCTGTCAGATTCATCCCCGGTAAAAATGCAGCCTTTGCAGCTTTCAGGTCAAATTTACTTGCCCTGACCTGCAATTCTGCTTCACGAATATCCGGCCGGTTCTCCAGCAACTGTGCCGGCAGGCCTGTCTGAATTTCTTTTGGTATCTCATTGAAAAGGACTTCCTTTCTTCGCTCAATTTTCTGAGGAAATCTACCGCTGAGGAAATTGATATGGTTTTCAAATTCAGTTATTTGCTGTAAGAGTTCCTTTTCTGCTGAACGGGTATTCAGGAGCTGGGCCTGGAATTGCTGAACGGCCAGTTCATTTGTTCTGCCGGTTTCTTTCTGTAGTTTCACTATTTCCAGGGCATCCTGCTGCCTTTGTATAGTTTGACGGATAATTTCTAACTCATGATCCAGTGCAAGCAGTTCATAATATGAAATAGCAATGTCTGATATCAGACCGGAACTCACAGCCCTGGCACCTTCTGTACTTGCCAGAAATTGTGTCAGGGCAGATTTATGCTTACTTTTTAATTTACCCCATAAATCAATCTCCCAGCTCGACTGAAAGCCAATAAACATATCGGGAAGGTTAACAGGAATCATTTTTCCGGGTGTCATTTCAGTGGTGATATTTCCTGCCCCATCCATAGTATACCTGCCGAAACGGCGTAGACCACCGTTTATTCCCGCATTTAATTGGGGAAGGAGAGAGCCCTTTGCAGCTTTGACACCCGCACGGGCAATCTCAATTTTCTGAAGTGAAATACTCATATCCGGATTGTTGAGTAAAGCAGTGTCAATCAGCCCGACTAAAAGCGGATCATTAAAGTATTCCTTCCAGTTGATTTTGGCAATACTGACTGTGTCAGATGCATTTTTGTAATACTCCGGAATTGGCTTTTCATTGATCACCAGATTGGTGTCTAAAGTTTTGCAGCTGACCAATCCGAAGATCAGGAGTATGCATAAACCTGAATATTTTATTTTTAAATACATTGATTAGGGGTTAAGGGTTTCTGTAAATGGTGATTCATCATTTCTGTTGGTGCTGAACTTTTCAGAGATCTTTGCAAAAGCATAGTATAATCCCGGGATCAGGATTACTCCGAATATTGTACCGAAGAGCATTCCCCCGGCAGCTGCAGTACCGATAGTTTTATTACCGATTGCTCCGGCACCGCTCGCAAGCATCAGGGGGAATAAGCCAGCAATAAATGCGAAAGAAGTCATCAGAATAGGACGTAATCTGATCTTTGCTGACTCAATGGCCGCATGAAGAACCGATTTCCCCTGACTATGGCGCTGAGCTGCAAATTCAACAATAAGAATAGCATTCTTGCCCAGTAATCCAATCAGCATGATCATGGCTACCTGTGCATAAATGTTGTTCTCAAGTCCGAATAGCTGGAGCAGTAACAAAGCCCCGAAAATACCCGTTGGTAATGACAGAATAACCGGCAGAGGGAGCAAAAAGCTCTCGTACTGAGCAGAGAGCAATAGGTAAACAAACAATAAACAGATAATAAAGATAATGACCGATTCATTCCCGGCATTAGCCTGATCCCTTGAAGAACCGGCCCAGTCGAAATCATAACCCTTAGGCAGTTTTTCCAGTGCTGTTTCCTTAATTGCCTTGATTGCATCCCCACTGCTGAAACCACTTGCAGGTTCACCGTTTACCAGTGCCGAAGCGTACATATTGTATCGGGTAATCTGCTCCGGACCGTAAATCTTGTCGACAGATAAAAAGGCAGCTACCGGAACCATTTCGCCATCCCTGTTTTTAACATGCAGGTTCAATACATTTTCGGGAAGTGCACGAAACTCCGGAGAAGCCTGCACCATAACTTTATACATTTGTCCGAAGCGTATAAAATTGGTGGCATACTCACTTCCCAGGTGAATTTGCAGGGTGCTGAGAATATCATCAACCACTACATTTTTCTGTGCGGCTTTGATATAATCGATACTGACCATCAGTTGTGGGAAACTGGCATCGAATGAAGTAAAAACATTATTGATTTCAGGTCTTTTGTTAAGCTCCTGAACAAAGTTTTTTGAAACCTGTTCCAGCTGCTTTGCATCTCCCTTTCCGGTCTTGTCTAACAGACGTAATTCAAAACCGCTTGAATTACCATATCCCGGAACCGGAGGAGGAGTGAAAAACTCAATTCTGGCATCCTTAATAAAGGAGGTCTTTTCATCCAGCATCTCAATAATTTCCTTATCAGTCTTGTCGCGCTGGCTCCAGGGTTTTAAACTGATCAGATTCATACCATAACTGGCTCCTGTACCGTCTGATAGCATACTGAAACCGGCAAGGGTAGATACCGATGAAACCTCATCAAGAGATTGTGCAATCTTCTGGATATTATCCACCACTTTCTCAGTCCGTTCGAGTGTAGAACCCGAAGGGCTGGTAATATTGGTATAAATAGTACCCTGATCTTCGTTGGGGATGAAACCTCCCGGAACCATTTTGCCCAGAATGCCTGTTGCGGCAAGGAAAAGAATTAAGCTTCCAAAAGTAATAACCCTTCTGTTTACGATCCGGGTAATCAGTTTGGCATATTTATTTTCAACGCCGTTATAAGAATGGTTAAACCAGTTGAAGAATTTGTTCAGAAGGCCCTTTGAATGAGCTTGTCCATGTGTATTCTTAAGCAAAAGAGCACATAATGCCGGAGTTAAGGTTAATGCAATAACTCCCGAAAGGACAATAGCTACGGCCATTGTTAATGAAAATTCGCGGTAAAAAATACCTGTTGGACCTGAAATAAAAGATACCGGAATAAATACTGCCGACATTACCAGTGTGATGGCAATAATTGCTCCTGTAATTTCATGCATGGCAAATTCGGTTGCCTTTCGCGGACTGATATTGGTCTTGTCCATTTTGACATGCACCGCTTCTACCACAACAATCGCATTATCCACAACAATACCGATTGCCAGTACTAAAGCGAACAGGGTAATCAGGTTCAGCGAAAAGCCCATCATTTGCATGGCGAGCAGGGTTCCGATCAATGATACCGGTACGGTCAGGATAGGGATCAGCGTTGAACGCCAGTCCTGCAGAAAAATAAATACAACCAATGCCACAAGGATGAAAGCTTCAATTAAAGTCTTTAAAACCTCGGAAACCGATGCATCGAGGAAAGCAGAAACATCATAACTGACGGTATAATCCATTCCGGCAGGAAAGTTTTCCTTTAACTCCTCCATACGGTTTTTAATGTTCTGAATAACCTCACGGGCATTACTGCCCGGTCTTTGTTTAAGCATAATAGCAGCAGAGGGCCTTCCGTTTTCTTTCGAAAGTACATCGTATTCCTGCGAGTCGAATTCAACTGTTGCCAGATCCTTTAATTTGAGTAATTCGCCTCCGGCAGTGCTTTTAATAATAATATTTTCATACTGCTCAATGGTATTAAACTTTCCGGTATATTTTAATACATATTGAAGTGCCTGGGCTTTTTTTCCTGAACTTTCACCCACCTTACCCGGTGCAGCTTCAATGTTCTGTTCGCGCAGACTGTTTACAATATCTTCGGTTGAAACATTATAGGCAGTCATCTTTCCGGGGTTCAGCCAGATACGCATGGCATATTCACGGGAACCCATGATATCGGCAAAACCAACTCCTTCGATACGTTTTAATTCTGCCAGTAGATTAATGTCGGCATAATTGAAAAGGAATTTCTCGTCGGTATTATCATCTGTACTCAGAATATTGAGATAAAGAAGCATACTGTTCTGAACCTTTTCAACGATTACTCCGGCTTTAATTGCCTCTTCGGGAAGTTCATCCATTACAGATGAAACCCGGTTCTGAACGTTTACTGCAGCAATATCGGGATCCGTTTCTGAGTTGAAGATGATTTGAATAACACCGGTACCATCATTTCCTGATACAGATGTCATATAAGCCATTCCAGGAACCCCGTTAATCGCCTTTTCGAGGGGTGTAATAACCGCTTTAACTACGGCATCGGCATTTGCCCCCGTGTATTTTGTAGTAACGGTTACTTCGGGCGGTGCAATATCCGGGAACTGCGTCATGGGCAGTTGGGTTAAAGCCAGCAGGCCCAGCAGGGTTATTATAAGTGATATAACGATCGACAGGACGGGTCTGCGAATAAATAGTGATTTCATATTTTTCTTGATTTAACCCGTGATTAATTGATATTTCCGAAGGCCTGATCAGCACCAATTTTCTGATATTTAATCTTGTCGCCGTCTTTTACAAGTTGAATGCCTTCATAAATGATATGATCGTTGAGTTTCAGCCCCGATTCTACAACAAACAGATTTTCCATACGAAGCTTAGGAGTGATCTGCTTCATTTTAACGACATTATCCGAACCAACCACAAAAACATACAGGTTTTCCTGGATCTCAAAAGTGGATTTCTGCGGAATAATCATTGCATTTTTAAGATCGCTGTCGATCTTTATCTTACCGCTGCTTCCATGTTTCAGAAGATGATCAGGGTTTGCAAAACGGGCCCGGAAAGCAATGTTTCCTGTTCCTTTATCGAATTCACTTTCGGATGTTTCTATTTTTCCTTTATGATCATACATCTCATTATTTGCCAGAATGAGTGTGATTTCGTCTGATTTATCCCTTCCTTTCTTGCCCGCATATTCCAGATAGTCGATTTCTGATACGTTGAAATAGGCAAAAACATCACGGTTATTTGAGATGCTGGTCAGTAAGGTTTCCTCATCTACCAGACTTCCTGTTTTATTGGGGATACGGTTAATGATTCCGTCAAAAGGAGCTTTAATCTCAGTAAACGAAAGATTCAGTTTAGCCTGTGCTTCGTTGGCCCTGGCCTCTTCAATTTTGGCTTTCATCATCTCAATCTTTGCTTTCAGCATTTCCAGTTCTGTTTTAGAAATAATGTTTTTGTCGGTCAGTCGTTTGGTATTCTGAAGTTCAATCTCAACCGCTTTTAACTCCGTTACCGCACTTCTGAGCATAGCCTGAGCCTTGACAAGTTCCTGTTGAAAGGAACTGTTGCTAATGGTGAATAAGGTCTGACCCTGCTTTACAGTCCTTCCCTCGTCTACATGGATCTTTTCGATGATTCCATGTATACGCGACCGGATTTCAACATTCTGGAAGGCATTGATTTCGGCAATGTATTCCCTGTGATATATAGTGTCTTTTAAAATGGGGTTAAATACCTGAAAGTTTTGTGTAGTCTCTTTTTTAGTATTCGTTGAGCATGATGCAAAGAATATCAATGCAATAACAATCAATAAGGTGCTAGTTTTCATTCGTGTGTTTATTGTTTTTTAATCCCGCAGGTGCGGGATAATAATCATTACCCTGCCGGTTATGGCAAAATCATAATGGTTTTATCTTAATATGGGTTAAAAATAAAAAGGGCATAAAGCCCGGAAATTCCCTGAGGTCTGTTAAAAGAACCCCGGTGGAATGACAGACTAATAAGAAATAATCAAAAGGTCAGGCCTTCGGTGGTGGAGGTAAAAGTTCCGGATGGAATTGTTCTGTATAGGTTTCTTTATAGATAATACCCTTGATAATGGGTAGCTTATGCAATTTAAAGTTGATTTTTAAAGCCAGGTCAAGGTGCGGAAAATCATTGGCTTCTTTCAATGAAATGCTTTTTGTATCGTCTGTTTCGGGATTTTGTCCCTGATTCATGGAATTCTCAAAACTTATAATTTGTTCCATAATGAGCTCGACCAGGCTTTTAGCAATATTTCGCTCATATATTCCTCCCTTACGCTGAGACTCGGGTTCAGGACCTCCAATACTGCAATTGAAAATGATTAAAGAAGTTATTATCCAGATGAACTGAAAAACCCTGTTAGTCCTGATAAAATTCATTTCGGCTGCTAAATTAAACATAGCAGTATTTATGTTTTGCAACGTTATTGTTAGAATTTAGTTAATTGACCGTTTTTTTACAAACTGATCAGACAGTCTGCCGGTGCGGGCATACCTGTCCATATTACCTGCATTCAGTTATTTCCTGCAATTGGATGAGAGATACCTGCTTTGAAGTAAGGACTTTATAAAAAAAAGGGGTAAAAACATAAGTTAAGCAGGAGCGGAGAGGTGTGTATCAGCAGATTTAAAGTTTTTTAAATTTTCCGAAAACCGGCTGTCCTGCAAATACATTATTCACTGTTTCCCCGTT